>NZ_JABXJH010000074.1:0-14595 GCF_013373675.1 Bacteroides sp. L10-4 | reverse complement strand
TGTAGGTTGACACGGTGTTCCAGCTGCAGTTCCTCTGCCTGAGGAAGTTTTCGAATCTCTTCAGCACGGTGGGGCTCAGCCTGCGCATGGGCATGGGTTGTCCCTTGTTGAATGCCGAGAATGCATTTACTGCCGATTGGTAGATGTGTGCCGTCCCCCATCTGCCGCCTTCCCGGAGTTCACCGATGACCAAGGAGAACATCTCCTGTAAGGTAATTTCATTTCTGCTCATTTCCAATTTATTTATAAAAGGTTTACTTTACAAGTATATACAATAAAATGAAGAAAAACAGAAGCTTATAATGTATTTCTTCATTTTAGCCAGTCTTTCAGAATGAACTCAAATATATTTCTTATATTTGCGAAAAAAGTCGCATTGAAAAAAGTCGCAATATGAATAATCCATTTAAATTCGGTACGATTGTAGACGGTGAATACTTTACGGATAGAGTAGCGGAACAAGAAAAAGTAAGAGAGATACTTGCAAGTGAGAATCACCTGATACTTATTAGCCCACGACGTTTCGGCAAGACCAGCCTCGTTCAAAAAGTAACGAAAGGGTTGTCACGTCCCGTTTTTCAGTTGAACCTGCAGTTGGTAACAGACACAGCCGACTTTGCTGCTCGATTATTGCGGATTGTGCTTCAACAATATCCTATGGAACGTCTGAAACATCTCATCACTCACTTTCGTTTTATTCCTACCATTTCAACCAATCCCATGACGGATGGCATAGAAGTTTCATTTCAGCCGTCAATGGATGGTTTCATTCTGCTGGAGGATGTATTCACACTGATTGATAAACTGGGCATGAAGAATCCACATAAGAAACCGATTGTAGTACTGGACGAATTCCAAGAAATACGTACATTGGACAAGAGTCTGGATAAAAAATTGAGGTCTATTTTACAGACTTACAATCATGCCAACTACATTTTCTTAGGTAGCCAGGAATCGATGATGCAGGAAATCTTTGAGAAAAAGAAATCTCCTTTCTATCATTTTGGATATTTGATGAAGTTGGGTAAGATTCCTCAAGATGACTTCTATGAGTTTCTCAAGAATGGCTTTCTTCTCTTGGGTGAGGATATGGATGCTGAAACGATAGGCCGCAGCATTCTGTCGTTCACCAATTGTCATCCCTATTACACCCAGCAACTGGCTTACCAGACATGGAATAACTGGAAACAAAACGGTTATAGTGATACTTTGGTAGAAACTGCCATTACAGAGTTGACCCATGTACACGATATGGATTATGAACGTTTATGGAGCACTTTCAATAAAACAGATAAAAAAGTTTTGATAGGCTTAACTATGCAGATGGGGACTCCGTCCAGCCTTCCTTTTCTACAAGCTGTCGGTATTGATTCTCCAAGTACTGCTTTCAGTAGTTTGAAGCGACTTGGACAACAAGGATATGTGATACGTAATGAGGGGTATGAACTGGATGACCCTTTCTTCAGAAGGTGGATTGAAGTAAAGAGAGAAGGGTGATAGAAAGAGGAAATCCTTGTTGGGTTTCGTATCATTTCAGCATATTGAGTTTTATGCTTATCATGTCTTTATATGATATTTGCATCTCCTCCGGTAGAAAAGAGAGACTGATGAACTCCATCCATTCGGTCACGTGCATCTATTTTCCAGCTCTTTTCCGCAATGTCAAGCAACCATCCTTCGGGTATCAGCCCGTCGAAAAAAGGAAACAGCACTTTGTCGTGATAGGCTTTCTCTGTCAAGGGTAATGTGAGACTGACAGCTTCTGCAACATCCGACTGCAGGAACTCCGTATCGTACTGGAAGGTATAGCCATCCTCATCCTCTGTGAGGATACCGGCTTTTATTCCTCGGAGATTTATCAATGCCTGCTTCATCATTCGTCAGTTTTAGTTATAGGTACTGCGCCAACTTCGCTGCCGAACAAAGACAGTAGCTGGTTTACCTTGTCCAACCGCAGCGTCTGTTTGCCTTGTTCCAATTCACGGACAAAGCGCAAGCCTACCCCTGACTTTTCCGAAAGTTCCACTTGGGTCAGATTGTGCTGCTTACGCATTGCTTTTACATATTTGGATAATGTTGTTTGTTCCGTATATTCCATTATTACACCCATAAGGGTATAAAAAGATTAAAGGAGAAAGAGATTATATCTTTTCGGGTATAAATTAACTGAAATATCAAAGTAATGATGAAACATGGAGAATACAGAAAGGGTGTGCTAAAAATGGCACACCCTTAACTCATCTTTACTATTTGTAAGCTTAGACCGATTCTGTTTATATTTTAGTTTGCAGAATTTGGTTTAACTGTTACATTGATATCAGCTTTCTTTGTATAGCCCCAGATGTCTTTTACTGTAACATTCTAATATCACAATAAAGAGGATTGTCCATATCTTCTGTAAGTAGGACCGGCTCTATAATTTCCTTTACTGTACGAACCATAAAGATAAAGGGCCTTTAATGGTAACTTCTCCGCTACCATTTCCTTATAGCGTTTGGCAAGGTTTATAGCTTGTTCTTTATCCATAATTGCAACTCTTTAGTTTGGCTCAGAAGTTCAGCACAGTATTTTCTTTGGTTAAGCTCTTCATTAATCTTTCCTTATAAGAGGGGTAACGGGCTTCTATATTAAGAGGTTCAAGCTTGTCTATAAAGTCTAACTGCTCCTCTGACAATTGCTTGTCCAATCCCGTTCTCTCCGCAAGTCTGGATAGTGAATGTATCTTTAGAGGAACTTCCATTAAGCAATTAGTCCAATATGCTTTGAGAATTTTCTCTATTGTTTGATGGCACATGAAACCGACATAGAGATAACGGCCTGTAAGCAGCATTGCATTCGCTGTTTCCAAATCATAATCTGACATCGCAATCCAATAGGTTACTTGACTATCCGTATTTCGAGTCTTTAGAATAAAGATAGTTATACAAATAAATTGAATGAATATAAGATTCAAGAAAGAAACCATTAAAGCTTATTCCTCTGCAACCAAAGTTGAAAGAACTGATCATATACCTGATAGATGCCTTTGTCATACGTAATAAAATCTTTTTCCAGTAGTCCTTTTACTGCCGAAGAGACGGAACTGGCAGATTGCAACCTGTATTTGCGTACAAAGTCACCGCTTGAGATAGCCTTGGCTTTTCCCTCTGCTGCGATTGCCATAAATGCAATTCGCTGCTTTTCGGGCATCTGATATAACAAGGCATCGTATGTATCAGCAGAAAAGTCCAGAAGGTCGTTAATGGCAATATCTATCATTGAGGGAATACATATTTCTCCAGCTCCGGTCATGGAAAATAGAATGTTCATGACCTTTTGCATATACGAAGTTATGCCATTGAAGCGCTCATATAATTCTGTTACCACTAATGTATCTAAACGTTTGCCTGCCTGTTCAAAGTTCTTAAGACAGAACTCTGCGTATTTGTCAACAGAAATGGGAGGCAGGTTTATTAATGTAACTGATTGATAGAATGGACGTGCCGGAGAAGTAAACATTGCCCCCATCAGATGCCTATGAGATCCGGAGAAGACAAAGTGCGCGTTGGAACAGCGTTGTATGTGTGTCCGTAATGCCGCTTCTATGTTGGGGTCGTCTGTATATTTGGTTATTTGCTGGAACTCATCGATAGCAATCAGACAAGGTTTTCCGGCATTGTTCAGATAGGAGAATATTTCATCCAATGTTGCAGAGGGATTGGTTATGGCGCCCAGTCCGATTCCCCACGTAGGCTGTCCATTCATATCGAATGTTATTTCAGAACGGAGGGAGGCCAGTACATTCAAGAAGGCACTCCATACGGATTTTCCTTTGGGACGCAGTTCATCCAGCACAGCCTTGCCGAAAACATTCACAAAATCGCGTACAGAACTTGTGGCATAGATGTCGATGATGAAAGTGTGATAATGCTCCTTGATTTCCGACTGTCCAAAACAATGCCGCAGCAAGTCTGTTTTGCCTAATCTGCGTGGGGAAATCAATGCAATGTTATTCTCATTCATCAAAAGTGAGACGATTTTAGCCGTTTCTTTCTCTCTGTCACAGAAATATTCCGGTGATACATAGCCGTTTGTAACAAATGGATTTTTCATATAATTACTTGTTTACAGGCAAATATAGAAAAAATATCATATTCGTCATTAATTGATTATCATAAAATGATAATTACGCTAAAGGCAAACTCATGGACATAATGATATACAACGAGGGATATGAATTGGATGACCTGTTTTTCAGAAAGTGGATTGTGATGAAAAGAAAAAGAATAATGAAAAAGAGGAAATTCCGTCCGGGAAAATCCTCTTCTATGCAAATATTTTACTCTTCAGCTTATTCCTGATATTTCACTTTTGTTCCCAAAGCATCGTGGCGCATTTCGCGCTCACTTCGGTAAAGCTTTTCATCTTTTAAATAATAATATTCCTGATAACCTCCAAATTCGATATTGGCATACTCTAAGTGGTCTTCGGCCTTGCAAGACTTCCATGTACCTTCATATTTCACTGAATCAGAGAAAGTGATGAGGGTGGTTGAGTCTGCACGGAGTTCAAACCTTACGCCATTTTCCGTTATGAATGTACCGGCGAAAGAATGAGTAGACTCTGTACTGTTAGTATTGGTACAAGAATATAAAAAACCGAAAGCTATTGTCAACATAGCCAAAATCGTTCGTCTCATTGTTCTTTTGTTTTTATAGAAAAGAGAGTGCTTCTTTTCCGGAAACACTCTCTTTTATTAGTTATCTGCAGTGATGATTATCTTTGAGCAGGAGTACCAGAGTTCTTCTTAACATCAACTTCGAATGTCAAAGTGAATGTCTTCCACTTGTAACCGAACTTCACAGGGATGAACAATTTGTAATCCCAGTTAACCGGAGTACCGCTGTAGTTGTTGTAAGTCAGAGTTTCATCTGCTTGGTTGTAAACAACCTTAGTATTAGAAGGCAGAGGACCGTTTGTTACACCATCAGTCGGAACCAAGTTGCCGTTAACCAGTTGCAAGTTAGACTTGATTTGGTCTGTCATCCATTCGCCCGGAACTACTTCGTAGAATTCCCACAATTCTTTCTGCAACCCAGTGGTATTGGCTACAATATACTTTTTGCCTGATTCGTCAGCATTCCAAGAAACATAAGTGAAGGCACCCTTAACATCGATTGTGCTACCACCTACAGTTGCATCAGTAAAGTTTTCAGTTTCACCTGTAATTACTGTCAACGGTTCAATGATAAATGCGTCATATTCCTTGATAGTTGCAGTGTGAGCAGCAGCCAACAGAGGAGCTGTAGCGCAAGCGTCGTCATAACATACATCGGCAACCAACTTGATGGGAACAGACTTACCTACGAGAGCCTTGGCAGCTTCTGTCGGAGCGTCGCCGCTACGCGGTGCGTGAGTCGGATTTGCTTCTTCCAACTTGATGTTGTAAGTGATTTCGTTAGCATCCAGTTTGTTGGGAGCGTAGTTCACAATCTCAGCAGCTTTCTTGCCGTCGATGTACAGGATTGTTCCGTCAGGACTTACAGTCGCAGTCTTTTCAACAACGCTTGTACCGTTGAAATATTCGTACTTGTAAGCAGAATTGGCAGCTTCCAATTTTTCTTTGTCGAATACGAAGCGGGCACCTTCTTCTGAATAAGCACCACCTTTCACACCCTTATGACCAGTAGTATAAGGATACAATCCGGAATAGAAGAATTTCTTATCAGCGCGCAATGCATCTTCATACCAGATTGCACCACCCAAACCGGTTGTCGGTTTAACTCCAACGTCGTTCAGGAAACCGTTCAGCAAGTCTGTATAGATATTACATGTCGGGTTGTTCTCTGTATTGGCAGCCCATGCCGGGTTAGATTCTTCTGTATTGTAAACAATCGGGTTTACATTGAATGTAGACCATTCATTGTCGTTCTTCCAGTAACGGCCATCGTAACCCCAGAGGTTGAATACCGGTTTGTAGATAGTACGTGTCAGAGTAATCTTCAATGTAGGATATGCACCTGTAGGATCAGAGTAGTAGCAAACCTTGCTGAAGTTCATCTTTTCCTGGTTGTTCCAGTTCGGATATTTCTTAACGATGTCTGCATGAGTCAGTGTCCAGATGATGTTGTAAGATTCTACACCAGTTTCAGAGTTGGCAATCACAGAAGCCGTACCTTGGCCTTCACCGTTTGTACCTTCAAACTCAGTATAAACAGCGTGGAATTCCTGCTTGGTCATACCACCTTCTTTAGCCTTGTCGTAGATATCCTCATTCATTTCCTGAGTACCGATGCGACCGGTGTAGTTGCTGCAGTAATAGATAGAATCAGCAAAAGCATGAGACAGTTCTCTCTCGCCAGCTTCTTTCACCCATTTCACTTTCAGATAACGCATGGCAACCAAAGCATTGTTTACTGTATCCACCAGTTCTACGCGAACGATAGGCTCACGACCTACAGCTGTTGCAGAAGTACCTTCGACGGTGTAAACCTTGGAAGACATGATACCGTTTTCGTGAGAATCCAGCTTGGCAAATTTCTGCTGGTCTGTCTTGTTAGTGTTACCGTCTGCACCACCCAATGTGTTATAAGGAGCAGTAGGGATATAGAAACGGAATGTCAGACCATAATCTTTGTAGTTTGCCAGATTTGCATGGTTGGCATGGTTGGTTTTAGCATCCTTAGCGTCTGTTACACAAACCTTCACCAATTTCTTCAGGTCAAGCGGCTCGTTATAAGGCTGCTTAACGTCTACATATTCGTTGGCTTTAGATTCGTATACGCATACAGAGTCATGATAGTGTACATAGAAGTCTTCTTTGCCGTCGTTCTGGATTTCATCGGCAAACTTACCGGTCATAGTCTTGTTAAAGTCAGTTTTGCTATTAACCAGATACGGAACCTTAACCTCTTCGTGCAGACGTACATATTCAGAGTTCACATACACCTTAGTGCCTTGTTCGTCAAAAGCTTTCTTTTCGGCAGCTGTATAGTTTTCAGCAGCGATAGGAGCTTTCAAAGATGCCATGTAGAACTTTTCCTTGTCGCCGGCAGTCGTTGCAGCGATAGACCCCTTGACTGTCTTTTTGAATTTTACAGTCAGTACGTCCTTGTTGATTTCGTACTTAACCGGTTGAATCGGGCTGTTAGTCTTAATGTCAGCACCGGTAGCCTTGGTCATGATATTTTCAGATGTGATGCAATCGAATGAGGGCAATTCAATATCTGAAGTACGAACACCTACGCTGGGGCTTACATGGAAATAAGCCTCGTTGTAATCAGTAGAGATAGAATTAGCTGTAGCAGCAGCGTTTACGTGGTCCAAAACCGGAGTTGTAGCGTGGTCTTGAGTTGTATGCTTAGTCATAGCCTGATACTTCTGCGGAGTATATTGCAGGGTAGTCAGCGTGATGGCAGCAATACCGTTGATGTGGCTGGTAGGAATTACGGCCAAACTGGTCAGACGATGACCAATCAGGGACATCACCTCAGCGCTTACCTTGTCAATTTCAGCAGCCAAGTCTTTCAGCTTCTCGTCTGTAACGAAATCGCCTTTCAGTTCTTCTTTCAGAGCTGCAATCTTTTGGTTTACGATGTCCAAAGAAGCCAACTTGTCGATTTGGTCTTGCAGTTCTTTCTTCAGAGCTTTCAAATCGTCATCAGAAACACCACCTTCTGCCGAACCGGCCTTGTCCAAAGCTTCCTGAGCCTTGTCCTTAGCTTCGTTGGCAGCTGTTTTAGCATCGTTGACAGCTGTCTCCAAAGTCGAAACTTTCGCAGCCAGCTCTTCAAGTGAAGCTTTCTTGTCCAGTTGTTCCTGCAAGTTCTTGATGTCGTCATCATAGTCCTTACAAGACGTGAACGTTCCTGTCGCACCTATCATCAAGGCACTGAACAGGGTCACACTTAGAAACTTTTTGTTCATAATTGAAAAACTTTAAATTTATAAATTTAAAAAAATAAAAAGTGAATAATTTCTCATTTCCGGCATTCCTTTTCCCACAATGCTTTTTGTTAAAAAATTCCGTTACTTCGCAGGTAACGGATGGATTTTCCGTGCAAACATAAGCGTTTTTCTATAAATGAGCAAATAATAATACTGTTTTTTTATAATTAATCGAAAAAACTGCATCTAAGCGCACTTTTTTGTTAATGGGATTGCTATTCGCCCCAATTATTAGTGCATTTGCGTATGTGTTTTGTATTATAGAGGAGTTGCGCTTATACATATTATTAATAAGAGAATGTATAATTAAAATTAAAGATGAAAGCGATTACCTTGCAAGAAATGCTGTCAACTATTATTGGAGAGCTTCGGGAAAATGGGAGATGGGGAACAGCCCATATTTACCAATCTACATTGAATGTGTTTTCCGTGTTTAACAACCATCAGAATTTACATCTGCGCAAATTGAATCCAGTGGTCTTGAAACGTTTTGAGATGCACCTGCGTCAACGTGATTGCAGTTGGAACACCGTTTCCACTTATATGAAAGCCATCCGTTCGGCCTACAACCGGGCTGTAGATTTACGGTATATCCGATATACCCCCAGATTGTTTGAACATGTATATACAGGAACTAAAGCTGACAAGAAAAGAGCATTGGAAGCTTCGGATATAGGAGCTTTAGTTCGCGGCACAGAAATGGAATTGTCCGAAGGGATTCCTTCCTCAAACCTCCAAATGACCAAAATGCTATTTGTTTTTATGTTTATGATGCGTGGGCTTCCATTTGTCGATTTGGCTTTTTTGCACAAGAAAGACCTGCAAGGCAATGTATTGTCCTATCGAAGAAGAAAGACCGGACGTATTTTACGGGTAGTTCTGCCTCCTGAAGCCTTACAGCTGGTGCGCATGGTATCTAATAAAGACGAGGATTCACCTTATTTATTTCCCATATTGCATAGCAAGGATGGTACTGAGGCGGCTTACAAAGAGTATCAATCAGCCTTGAGGCGCTTTAACTATCAGTTGTCGGCTTTGAAAATACATCTGAATATGGCTTCACACCTTAGTTCGTATTCCGCCCGCCACACATGGGCTACAATGGCGTATTATTGTGAGATTCACCCTGGCATTATTTCCGAAGCGATGGGACATTCATCGATAAATGTTACTGAAACCTATCTTAAACCTTTCAACGACAAGAAGATTGATGAGGCAAATGAGAAGGTAATTTCTTTTGTAAAAAGTAATGTAATCTCGGGATAGCTTTTTTTTATTTCTATTGATAAAATAGCCTATGTGTGTCCATATTTATTCCTCCCGCAAGAGATGTCTCTTGAAGGGAAGAGTCTCCTTACTTGTATCTCACCAGCCCCTATGCAAGTTAAGATATTATAGAATAACGCTTTAACGCTTTTTTATCCTATAAGCCTTTTGATATTCCCACATCTCGACTTTACCTCTCAGTCCTATTATTGGAATTCTAACGATAAGTCGTCCCCCCATCTTTCATCATTTAAAATGTTATAAACAATTATAGAGGTATTGCAACTATCTTAAACCTCTTTTTGCATAATTGTTTAGTATGGTTTCCCGTTACCTGCGAAGTAACGGAATTTTTGGCAACAGAAGAAGCGTGCGAAAAAGGAATTCGAAATGGGAAATTATTCACTTTTTATTTTTTTAAATTTATAAATTTAAAGTTTTTTCAATTATGAACAAAAAGTTTCTAAGTGTAATCCTGTTCAGTGCCTTAATGGTTGGTACTGCAGGTACATTTGTTTCTTGTAAGGACTATGATGATGACATCGAAAACTTACAGAAGCAAATTGATGAAAACGCTAAGGCTATAGATCAGATTAATAAGCTGATTTCAGACGGTAGCGTAATAACAGGGGTAGTCAAGGGAGCAAATGGCATCACTATTACTCTTAGCAATGGTAATTCTTATGAAATTACCAATGGCTCAAATGGTACAAATGCTGCAGTATGGAGCATCGGAGAGGATGGCTATTGGTATAAAGATGACGTAAAACAGGCTTATAAAGCCGTTGGCGAAGAAGGTGGTGACGGTTGCTACTATAAGCCTAATGAAACAACTGGGAACTTTGACATCTACAATGCTGATGGTACCTTGAAGGAATCTACCAATATCTCTTGGAAAGGTACGGGCATTACAGCTGTGGAAGATGGCAACGACGTAATTCTATACAACGTGACAAAGGCTGATGGTACAATAGGCAGTGTCACAATTTCAAAGAGCAACAACTTGCGTAGCTTGGTTTTTATCCCGCAGGTATATGTTGATGGTGTGCAAGGTTTGACTTACGATTCCTATGCCTACAATGCACTAACTTTGTCTGATAAAGATTCCAAGGCAGAAAAAGCAACAGCTGCAGCTACCAGCACTACTATCAACCCGGTTGTCTATGCTGAATATCATGTAAACCCAGCCAACGCCAATGTTGACGAATTGAAAGACCAACTTTCATTCATCGTGAAACCGAATCTGGATTATATCAGTTCACGTGCTGCTGCTTCCAATGACTTTGGAATGGTTCCCGAATTCGTTTCCTTTAAGGACGGTATTTTGAAAGTTAAAGTCAATATCAAAGGAATAGCTGCTACAGAAGAGAAAATTTCTGTATTTGCATTGAATGTAGAGAAAGAAAATGGTGAAGATGTTACTTCTGATTATGCTACAGTATTCAAGAAAGATTTGAGTGACTTGGCTATCGCTGACCCGGCTGCCGAAGCTGCAAAGAAAGGTGTCGCTGATAAAGACGAGCACTATAGAACTAAAATTGCTGCTGTAGATGCTGACGCATACAATCAAAAGATTGTTTGGGAAGAAGGAACTACTGAGGCAGAATCTAAAACATACTGTGATACCATTGTTGTTTACAACCAAAGCTTAGACTTGACGAAATGCGTAGAAGCCCATGAATTAGTATGTGAAGGTGGTGACAAAATCAAAGTTGCCGATTTGGAGAAACTTGGTTTGAAGTTCGCATTCGATGTGGTAAAGAATTATAAGGTAGGTGATCCTGTAACCGATCAGGCAGACTTCGTAACTTTGGCTGATGGTGTTTTGACTCCGAAAGTGTATGAAACCGAAGGCCGCGCAGCAATTGGTCGTACTCCGATTGTACGTGTTCGTTTGATGCATGGTGAGAATATCGTAAAGGTAGCTTACATCAAGGTATTCATTGCAGATGAGACAAGCACTCCTGTTACTAACCAATATGAACTGACTATCGAAAACTTCAAGTACGATTGCGATGAGGCTGCAGCTTCAAAACTGTCAACTGTTAAAGATATGAACGTTCAGGTGTACAATGAAATCGGTTTGAGCAAAGAACAATTCCATGCAACTTATCCGTATTTCTACGACTATGGTGCAAACCAGACTCCGGAAGATTTGGGTATTTGTGAAGAAACAACAGATGCAGAAACTCAAGCTACTCACGTAATCAAATGGACTATCTCTAAAGACGCTTTGTGGGAAAATGCCAATAAGCAGCTGACTCACCGTGTAAGATATTATGCAGGCGAAAATCAAACAGGTGCTTATGTTGAACTGGTACTGAAAGCTACAGTAGAAGATATCCAGAAATCTTACAATGTAGCAAAGGCAGACTTCATTTCCAACTATTGGGATGCAGACAAAACTTATACCAAGTTTAATGTTGCCGTACCAAGTACTACAACAGATGCTGACCCAACTCACTGTACATTCATTAATGATTTGAATTCTCCATTCACAACTTGGGCAAAGAATAGTACTGAAGGAACTCCGGGCGTACTGAAACTTGACAAAGCAGTGACTGGTATAGAATACTTCTTCTGCGCTGATGACATCAAGAATATCACTAAGATTGGTGATATTGATGTAGTCTTCACTACAGATGAGGCTGGTACGACATTGTACGCTACAGTAGGCAACGTAAGAGAAGAGATAGCTGTTATTAACAATGCTGGTTCTACCGCTCCTAACACTGTAACCTATAACAAGGAAAGTGCTATTGCCAAACAGCTGTTGAACACTGGTGCTATGTACACTTATATTGGTGCCACTGGTCGTGTATGCGATGACGATACTAAGGTAGTGACTATTACATTTGATAATAAAGATCACTTCAAGGCTAACTTCATCCGTCCGGTCAACATTGCAGAACAAGCTGCTGATAACTTCATCGATGCTGTTGACTTTGGTGAAAAGGGTTCATTCATCCGCTTGGAAGATTTGATTGCTCCTTACGACTGGCGTGATCGCTACTTCAGTGACTATGCTAATTACTGGGGCTTCTACGGACCATTCAAGATTACTGCCGATGTAGATAACGCAGAATGTGACTTGAACGGTACTCGTCAGGCTGTTCCTGTAACAGTTGAGTTGAAAGCTAACACATATACCACAATGGGTAGCGGTGATGATGCTAAGACTTCTAAGTATGGTTTCATCACTTACAAGAACAATGGTACTAAAGTTTCAGCATTCAATATCTACGTTAAAGTTACCGTAGAATATGGTTGGGGTACCATCAAGACTGATTTCATTACAGTTCCCGTAAGCTCTACTATCACTAATAACTAAAGTAAACAAGTTATTAGAAGATAATAAATAAAAGAGTGGATATAGTCTCACAAAGAGATTATGTCCACTCTTCTTTTATAGTGCCTCCAATAATAAACCAACTGTCAGAACAAGTCTTGACTATTACACGTTATTAGACAACTTCCCAGTACCCCGATGTTCTACTGCCAATCCGAGTTATCAGTCCCTCCCGTTTAAGCAGCGCTATTCTATTTTTTATTGTTCTCTCAGAAAGTTTTAGCACTTCACTCAGCTGTCCAATGGTTATATATGGATCTTGTATAATTGCTTCCAGTGTACTTTGGGCAATCTTTGGGCAATCTTTGGGCAATCTTTGGGCAACATTAATTTCATCCTGCCCCATATTATTCAGTGACGTGCCGGTATTGTCCTTCATTCTGACTACATTACCGCATCCTTCATGTACGGGTATGAACATGAGGAAGTAACTACGTTCCTCATCGGTTTCGATAGAAGCACGTGGTGAACCGTTTTTAGCCAGCTCATCTTGGATTGTGGGGATTCCGGTACAGCGACCTTCCGTCAAGTCCAGTTCTTTCAAGAAATCGCCCAAGCGATTATTCTTGTATCGACGTGAATGAAGACTTTTACACTCCCGCAAAGCTTCGTTTGATATAGAACGGTCCGGTCCTGAAAGGCTTAATATTCTTATCCCTTCCGGTTCTACGGTTATCTCCACTTCTTGCTGTTCCTGATAATCGCGATGATACATCGCGTTAACAACACTCTCCTCAAGTGCCTGATACGGATAATTGAACCACCGTTCCGACTGCATCCTGTCTTTCGGTTTCGAGACATATTCTGTTATGACAACGTCTTTTAAATATTGCATCGCTCCTCTGATGATTGTTGGAACAGAGCCTTTGAACGTCTTTTCTGAAAAACGGTTGGGGTTCTGTATCTTACCCTCAGGAAAAACCACAATGGATATTTGGGTATATGGAAAGAACTTTTCGGGGTGGTTACTAAACATCATGGCAGCCACGTTCTTTATCATCCGATTCTCTGTAGGTCCAATCAGCAAATCCAGCCGTTCAAGCAGCTCCATTGTATCAAGATGTTTCAATTCACCCACCATCCGGCTTCTCACCTCCTGCAGATACTCACGAATCAATACATAATCAATATCCTCTTCTTTGATATCAGGATTGCCACGCCCATCAAAAGGCACACGGCTTGCCATATCCCGCAATTCATCGAGTACCTCACCTTTAGCAACAATACTACTCGTTCCAGAACGTATATAAAAAGCTTCGCGCTTATCATTGCCATTCGTCACATCCATACGGATTGAATAGGGACGATTGACACCGGTAGGTGCCCATATTACTACAAGGTTGCTTCCATCCACTTCTTCAACAGAAATGCGTGGCAGATAATATGGAGCAAACAGATTATTGAAACCCACCATCTGCTGCTGTATCTTATCCAACTGTCCGGTCGGCACACCGGCAACAGGACGTTTAGGCATACCGTTTTCTTCTTCTACACCGATAATGATATAACCTCCCCCAAGATTATCCAAATCATTGGCAAAAGCACAAATAGTATGGTATATACTCGCAGGATTCCAACCTTTTTTGAACTCCACCCGATTACTTTCCACTTTATTACGATGCAGCAGGTCTTCTATGTTTATTGGCAGTGACATATAGTGTTCAATTATTTAATTCCACCAATGAGTATAGTCAGTATGGTGTATTCGTATTGCAATTTTCAATACGAAGTTTCTCGCAAATATAAGAAATATATTCGTCTCCCTTATATTCATCTAATTTATTTATATTGCAGGATAAACCCTTTTATAAATAAATTGGAAATGAGCAGAAATGAAATTACCTTACAGGAGATGTTCTCCTTGGTCATCGGTGAACTCCGGGAAGGCGGCAGATGGGGGACGGCACACATCTACCAATCGGCAGTAAATGCATTCTCGGCATTCAACAAGGGACAACCCATGCCCATGCGCAGGCTGAGCCCCACCGTGCTGAAGAGATTCGAAAACTTCCTCAGGCAGAGGAACTGCAGCTGGAACACCGTGTCAACCTACA
>NZ_JABXJH010000073.1:0-14790 GCF_013373675.1 Bacteroides sp. L10-4 | reverse complement strand
TTACCCTACTTTTAAGATGTACTATCATCCTGTGTTTAAAGGTTAATTAGGGAACCGCCGTATGCCGAACGGCACGTACGGTGGTGTGAGAGGTCGGAACGGGAATTAATCCCGTTCCTCCTACTCGGTTTTCGTTTGTTTGCATATCAACGGCGGTAATGTTACTTTTGCCCTAAAAGCGAAGATAGGTTGCACCTCAGCATAAAAAATGAACAAGTTCATTTTATTTTGCATTCGGTTTGTACTATCTTTGCGAGAAATAGCTGAGATGGTATGAACTGTCTTTGCAAAGATTAGTCTATATATGGAACAAAGCAAGAAATTTATCTCTCCGGGAGCATGGTTTTCCATGACTTATCCGGCAGACTGGAATGAATTCGAGGACGGGGAAGGCTCTTTCCTTTTTTATAACCCCAATGAGTGGACCGGTAATTTTCGCATTTCGGCTTTCAAGGGGAATGCTACATACGGCAAGGACTCCGTGAAGCTGGAGTTGAAAGAAAACCCCTCTGCCACTCCCGTCAGGATAGGCCGGCTGGAATGCGCATATAGCAAGGAGATGTTCGAGGAAGAAGGTGCGTACTATACTTCCCATTTATGGATAACGGGCGTGGATGAAGTTGCCTTTGAATGCTCGTTTACGGTGAAGAAAGGAGAGCCGGTTGCAGAAGCGGAGAAGATTATCGCTTCGCTGGAAACGCGGAAGGATGGAGTGAAGTATCCGGCGGAGATAATTCCGGTGCGCCTTTCGGAAATCTATCAGATTAATGAAGCATACGAATGGGTGGATACTACTATAAAGGAGCTGTTGAAGAAAGATTTCCAGGGAGCCGAGGAAGACGTTGTCAAGATGCAGCAGATTATGGAAGAAAGTGACATCAGCCCTAAGAAGAAGGATACATGGCTGGCTCTTGGCATCGTACTTTGTGTTATTTTCGCCAATGAAGTGGACGGTATGGAATGGCGTACCTTGGTGGATGGAAACCGGGAAGCGCCCATATTGCAGAACATGTCTACCGGTGAATGGATAGACCCCATGAAGCTGGTTTGGAGCAAAGTAAAGGCAGGAGGTAAAGTGAATCTGCCGGAGATATACAGCTCCTTGTTCTAAGGTCCGGTTATCTCGGTACTGTGATTTTCAACTTTCAATTTTCATTTTTTAACTATTAAAGCATTGGCAGCAGTAAATTCAATCCTTCAGGTGGAAAACCTGACCAAGTCGTTCGGTGACTTGGTGCTATTCGAAAATATCTCTTTGGGCTTGTCCGAGGGGCAGCGTGTCGGACTGATAGCCAAGAACGGCAGTGGCAAGACGACGTTGCTCAATATCCTTTCCGGTAAGGAAGGGTATGACAACGGCACCATTTCCTTTCGCCGTGACTTGCGTGTGGGTTATCTGGAGCAAGATCCGCAATATCCCGAAGAGCTGACCGTGCTCGAAGCGTGCTTCCATCATGGCAACAGTACTGTCGAGCTAATCAAGGAGTATGAACGTTGCATGGAGACGGAGGGGCATCCCGGCCTGGACGAAATTCTGGTGCGTATGGACCATGAAAAGGCTTGGGAGTACGAGCAGAAGGCGAAGCAGATTCTATCTCAGCTTAAGATACGTGATTTCAGCCAGCACGTAAAACATCTCTCCGGCGGGCAGTTGAAGCGTGTGGCACTTGCCAATACTCTTATCACTGAACCCGATTTGCTGATACTGGACGAGCCTACCAACCACCTCGACCTTGATATGACGGAGTGGCTGGAGGAATATCTCCGCCGGAATAACCTCAGCTTGTTGATGGTGACGCACGACCGTTATTTCCTCGACCGCGTATGCTCCGAAATCGTAGAGATAGACAACCGGCAGATTTATCAATATAAAGGCAATTACAGTTATTATCTGGAGAAGCGCCAGGAGCGTATCGAGGCCAAGACTGTGGAGATAGAGCGTGCCAACAACCTCTATCGCACGGAGCTGGAGTGGATGCGCCGCATGCCGCAAGCCCGCGGACACAAGGCGCGTTATCGCGAAGAGGCTTTTTATGAGCTGGAGAAGGTGGCAAAGCAGCGTTTCAATAACGACAATGTAAAGCTGGATGTTAAGGCCTCCTATATAGGCAGTAAGATATTCGAGGCAGACCATCTGTACAAATCTTTTGGTGACTTGAAGATTCTGGATGATTTCTCTTATATCTTCTCCCGTTACGAAAAAATGGGTATCGTTGGGAACAATGGTACGGGCAAGTCGACCTTCATCAAGATACTGATGGGGTTGGAGCAGGCAGACAGCGGTACGCTGGATATTGGCGAGACAGTCCGCTTCGGTTACTATTCGCAGGACGGCTTGCAGTTTGACGAACAGATGAAAGTGATTGATGTAGTGCAGGACATTGCCGAAGTCATAGAACTGGGCAACGGCAAGAAGCTGACGGCATCGCAATTCCTGCAACATTTCCTATTTACTCCCGAGACACAGCACAGCTATGTCTACAAGTTGAGTGGGGGAGAACGCCGCCGCCTCTATCTGTGTACGGTTCTGATGCGCAATCCCAACTTCTTGGTGCTGGATGAGCCGACCAATGACCTTGATATCGTGACGTTGAATGTGCTGGAAGAGTATTTGCAGCACTTCAAAGGGTGTGTGATGGTGGTGAGCCACGACCGGTATTTCATGGACAAGGTGGTAGACCATCTGTTGGTGTTCAACGGACAAGGAGACATTCGCGACTTTCCCGGCAACTATACACAATACCGCGACTGGAAAGATGCGAAAGCCCATCAGGAGAAGGAAAAAGAGAAAACAGCCGCCAAGACTCAGGAGGACAAGACGGTGAAGGTGCGTCTGAACGAGAAGCGCCGCATGTCTTTCAAGGAAAAGCGCGAGTTTGAGCAATTGGAACAAGAGATAGCCGACCTGGAAACCGAAAAGAAAGCGATTGAAGAAGCTTTGTGCAGCGGTACTTTGTCTGTGGACGAACTGACGGAGAAGTCGAAACGTTTGCCGGAATTGTCGGACTTGATTGATGAAAAGACATTGCGCTGGCTGGAGTTGAGCGAGATCGAATCGAACTGAAGCCTGAAATTGAGAATTAAAAATTTTATAGAATTGGGAAAGTGAGAAATCTGACGAACTATCATAGTCATAGTCTTTTTTGCGACGGACGTGCCGGCATGGAGGACTTTGTGCGTTTTGCATTGAGTGAAGGCTTTACATCATACGGCTTTTCATCGCATGCTCCATTGCCTTTTTCTACGGCATGGACTATGGAGTGGGATAGGATGGACGATTATCTGTCTGAATTCCACCGTCTGAAGGAGAAGTATGCCGGACGTATCGAACTGTATATCGGTCTGGAGATTGATTATCTGAATGAAGCGAGTAATCCGTCCATCGCCCGTTTCAGGGAATTGCCGTTGGACTACCGTATCGGTTCTGTACATCTTCTCTACAATGACAAAGGGGAAGTGGTGGATGTAGATGTACCTGCGGATACCTTTAAGACCATTATAGACGGACATTTCTGCGGTGATTTGGAGCATGTGGTCCGTCTCTATTACGGCCGGTTGATGAGGATGCTTGAGCTGGGAGGTTTCGATATTGTGGGGCATGCCGATAAGATGCACTACAATGCGGCATGCTATCGCCCGGGATTGCTGGACGAGCCTTGGTACGACGAGCTGGTCAGGGCGTACTTCGCAGATATTGCCCGTCGCGGCTATCAGGTAGAAGTCAATACCAAAGCCTGTCATGACCTGGGTACTTTCTATCCCAATGAGCGATACTTCTCTTATCTGCACGACTTGGGTATACGCGTACAGGTAAACAGTGATTCGCACTATCCGGAACGGATAAACAGCGGACGTCCCGAAGCCTTACGTGCCTTGAGGGAGGCCGGATATGAATCGGTGATGGAACTGCACGGGGGAGAATGGAGAGAGATACCTATTGTGCTTTGAGTGCGTAGAATACAATAAAAAACTCCTGACTTGCCTTTTGTAGGGTGGTCAGGAGTTTTTTATTTCTATTCTGAACTATTCTGTTTTCAGTAAGAAGTCGTCAATCGCCTTTTTGTAGGTAGCCTTGTCGGCTGCTCCGCGGAAGAGTTGAGGTTCTCCGTCCATGGGGATGAATACAAAAAGAGGGATGCTTGTTGCGTTGAACAATGCAGCCAATTCCTTTTCCTTATCCACATTGACCTTGTAGATAATGATTTTGTCGGCATACTCTTTGGCCAGTTCCTTCATAATGGGAGCCACCCTGCGGCAAGGTCCGCACCAGTCGGCATATAAGTCTATGATGGCAGGCTTGTTTCCCTTGTATTTCCAGTCCTGGGATTTCTCATAGTCGAACACATCCTTGATGAACATGGCTTTGTTCATGACGACAACCTCTCCGCTTGTTTGAGCGTAGGCCAGCATGCTGGAGAGCACAAGGATGGTCATTGTTATAATCTTCTTCATTTCTTCTTTTTAAGAGTTTTGTTCTATAACGGCTTTCAAATCCTTGCCGCTGATGACACCCGAGTGGCGCCATACGGCTTCACCTTTCTTGAATACGATAAATGTCGGTACAGCTTGTATGCGGTAGCTGGCAGCAAGTTTTTCGTGCTGGTCCACATCTATTTTGGCGATACGGGCGGCATCTCCTATTTCGTTTTTAAGCTCTTCCAGTACTGGATGCATGGCCTTGCACGGACCACACCAGGTTGCAAAGAAATCAACTAAAACGGGCTTCTCTGATTGTATCAATTCTTCAAATTTTTCCATAATATTTCCCTTTCTATTTTATTTATTTGTATTTATAACAAAATGGGAGGAGGATTTGTTCGCTAAATTATCATTTAATCGTCATCTCTTCAATGAGATGCGAAGCTCCCGCGTATTTGTCGATGATGAACAAGGTGTAGCGGATGTCTACACATGCTGCTCGTTGGGAGGACGGACGGAAGGCAATGTCGCCAGTCAGGCCCTCGTAATTGCGGTCAAAGCCGGTACCTATCAGTTCTCCTTTGGCATTGAACACGGGGCTGCCGGAGTTTCCACCGGTATTGTCTGTGTTGACAATGAAGCAGACGGGCATCTCGCCGTTCGGCATGGCATAACGTCCGAAATCCTTTGCCTGGTACAGCTGTTTCAGTTTGGCAGGAACAACGAACTCCCAGTTATCAGGGTCTTCCTTCTCCATGGCTCCTTTCAGAGTGGTGTAGTAATCATATTTCACACCATCTGCCGGAGTGTAGGGAAGCACTTTTCCGTAGGTCAGGCGCAGGGTGGAGTTGGCATCCGGGTAGATGGGCCGGCCGTTGGCAAGCTTCATGTCCATCATTCCCTTTACCCATACCTTGTGGGCGGCATTGTAGTTCTTGTTGGCATCCATCATGGCAATGGAGGTCTGAAGCAGGCCGTCGGTGATGGAATATTTCAGCAAGACCATCCAGTCGGTATTAATCTTGTAGAGGCTGGGCTTGCGGATGAACTTGGCAAAGTTCTCCTTGTTGCCGAAGATGGAGTGCTCGAAGCAGGCGTCGATGAAAGCGTCGCTGTTGCCCTTGAAGCGCTTGTCTATGATTTGGAAGATTCCGATGCGTTGTTCGGCAGGGATATACTTCATATAGGTTTTCAGCATTTCCTTGCCGACGATACGTTCCACTTCGGGGAAGGGGACAGAGGCGAAGTAGCGGTCGGCTGCCTTCTGGAGGCTGTCTTTGGCTGCTTCGATGGCTGCCTTGTCCTTGTTCTTCAAGGCAGCTACCAGTCCTGCGGTGCTGGGGAGACGCATGAAATCGAGTCCCGTCACCAGCGCTTCCTGGATGGCCTGCTGGTGGTAGAGCGCCGGACGGCGTTGCTTTACGATGGTGCGTATCTGGTCGAATGCCTGCTGATAGCTATTGTCGTTCAGCGAGCGGCCGCGTGCCAGGAGTGCCTCTTGTTGTGCACGTTTGGTGTCCAATACTTTCAGACGGACGAGACCCTCGTTCATACCGATGGCGTTTTTCCAGTAGTTGGCGGAAGAAGCATACTTGCTGGCGTAGTGGATGCGTACGGCATCGTCTTTCAGCATCTGCTTCATTAGGGCTTTCTGGCGTACGTCGCGCACGTGGTGGCGCATGAAGTTGGTGGTTTGCATGCGTTCCTCTACTTCGTCGGAAATCATGTAGCGCCAGTTGCGTCCGGGGAATCCCATGACGAAGGTAAAGTCGCCCTCGCGATAGCCGTCAAGGCTGATGGTGAGATGTTTCTTCACTTTCAGTGGAACGTTGTCTTGGCTGTAAGCGGCGGGTTTCCCGTCTTTGTCGGCATAAATGCGGAACATGGAGAAATCTCCCGTGTGGCGGGGCCACATCCAGTTGTCGGTGTCTGCTCCGAATTTGCCGATGGAGGAGGGGGGAGCACCTACCATGCGGATGTCGCTATAGGTGGTTTTTACGAACAGATAGTATCTGTTTCCACCGTAGAAGGCTTTCAGTTCCAGTTTGCGACCGGGCGTCAAGGCGATGCCTTCGGCCTGAGCGAAGCGGTCGGCTACTGTCTTCAGGTATTTGGGAGACAGATAATTGGTGCCGTTCGGGTCGTCGTCGGTTTTTAGTTGTTCGTTTACGTAGTCTGTCACGTCCAGTATCTGGTCGATGTAGGTGACGGTGAGTCCCTTGCAGGGAAGCTCCTCTTCGCGCGACATGGCCCAGAAACCGTCGGTCAGGTAGTCATGTTCCACCGAGCTATGTTGCTGTATGGCGCCATAGCCGCAGTGGTGGTTGGTCAGTACCAGGCCTTCGGCAGAGATGACTTCGCCGGTACATCCGCCGCCGAAATGCACCACGGCATCCTTCAGGGCAATGCCGTCGGGATTGTAGATTTGGTTGGTGGGGATGAGCAGTCCGAGTTCCGTCATGGCTACTTCGTTCTGCTTTTGTAGGTCGGTGAGCATCCACATCCCTTCGTCGGCGTGAACCGTGGCAAAGGCGGATGTAATAAATAATGATAATAGGATTCTTTTCATGATGATATGCGTTAGAAGAGTATCTGAGAGGGGTACTATTCAGTCGTATACTGAATAGGGTTAAGTATACGACTGAATGGCATTCAGTCGTATAGTGAATGCCATTCAGTATGGGGAGTAATTTCTCAGAGGCTTTTATTTATTCTACGATGTTCATTTCGTTTATCAAATGTCCGCAGTTGCCCAGCTTGTCGAGGATGAAGAGCACGTAGCGTATATCCAGTGCGATGCAACGTTGCAGGTTGTTGTCGAAGTTGATGTCACCGCTCAATGACTCCCAGTTGCCATCGAAGGCACATCCGATGAGCTGGCCTTCGCCGTTGATGACGGGGCTGCCGGAGTTGCCGCCGGTGATGTCGTTCGTGGTGAGGAAACAAACCGGCATGATGCCGTCCTTCATGGCGTAGCGTCCGAAGTCCTTCTTCTGGATCAGTTCTTTCAGCTTGGCGGGTACCACGAACTCGCGGTTTTCGGGATTCTCTTTTTCAAGGATACCGTCGGCGGTGGTATAGTAGTTGTAGTGTACGGCATCGCGCGGGCTGTATGATTTTACGTTACCGTAAGTCAGGCGCATGGTGAAGTTGGCATCCGGATAGGAGGGGACGGGCTGTTTCATTTCGCCCAAGCCACGAATGTAGGCCTTGTGGAGCAGTTCCATTCCGCTTCCCAGTTCCATGTATTTCTTTCCGAGTTCCTGCAGTTTCTCGTTCTTGGAGAGTGAGTAAGCCGTAGCAGGGTCTTTCTCGATGGCTTTCACGGTGGGCTTTGCCAGGAACTTGTCCAGGTTCTTGCGGTTGGAGAGGATGGAGTTGTCGTAAATGTTGTCTACGTATGCGTTGTAGTCGCCCTTGAACTCTTCGTTGATGGTTTGGTAGAAGGAGGGCAGCTCGTCGGCGTTCAGCGCCTTGGCAAGGGCGGGCAGGATGGCTTTGGCCACGGCGCAGTCCACTTCGTGGTCGTAGTCTTTATTGTGGATGCCATCGTATGCATTTTCCAACTGCTTTTTCGAAGCTTGCAGCAATGAGTCGTTTTTCTCTTTGAGCGCTTTTTTTATGTTGTCCATGATAAGGTAGGTACTGCCGAATTCGATAGCACCGCGCAATGCTTCGTTGGTATAGTAGAGCTGGCGCAGCGTGGGGGTGCTTTTCTCGATGATGGCGTCAATTTTCTCTACCACACCCTCGTATTCGGGTTTTCCTTGGGCAAAGGCGGCATACTTTTTCTCGATTTCGGCTTTGGCGCCCAACACGTCATTGTCGATGATTGCCTTGTTCATACCAATGGAGTTCTTCCAGTAGTTACTGCTTCCGGCAAACTTGCTGGCGTACTGGATGCGGGTCTTGTCGCTGGCATCCATATACTTGCGAAGCACTTCGAGGCGTACGCCGCGCATGTCAATCATCGCTTGGTTCACGGCGTTCATGCGTTGCTTCACTTCGCTCTGGGTGAGGTAGCGTTCTGTGCTGCCGGGGAAACCCATAATCATGGCGTAGTCGCCTTCGTTCAGGCCTTTGATGGATATGGGCAGGAACTTCGGCGTTTTCAGGGGTACGTTGTTCGCATTGTACTCAGCCGGCTCTCCGTTGGCATCGGCATAGATGCGGAACATGGAGAAGTCGCCCGTGTGACGCGGCCACATCCAGTTGTCGGTTTCACCACCGAACTTGCCTACCGAGGAGGGAGGGGCGGCAACCATACGCACGTCGCTGTATACCTTATAGTAGAACATATAGAATTTGTTTCCCGCATAGAAGGGGAGTGCGCGCACTTCAATGCCGGGTTTGCCCTTCAAGTCGCTCTTTTCCAGCTCTCCCTTTGCCAGTTTGCTGAGGAAGGGATAAGTCAGCGCATCGGTTTCTGTCACTTCACCTGCCTTTATCTTAGCGTTGACAAGGTCGGTGATGTCTACAATGCGATGTACGAAGCGGAATTTCAGTCCCGGGGTGGGCAGTTCCTCACTACGGTTCATAGCCCAGAAACCATCTGTCAGATAATCGTGTTCTACGCTGCTGTGCTGCTGTATGGCACCATATCCGCAGTGGTGATTGGTCAGAATCAGACCTTCCGGAGAGATGATTTCGCCGGTACAGCCACCGCCAAAGATACCTACGGCATCCTTCAGTGACACACCGTTGGGATTGTAAAGGTCATCAGCCTCCAGCTTCAGTCCTTGCTTTTTCATCATGTCGATGGAGTTCTGCTGCTTCATCAGTTGCAGCAACCACATTCCTTCGTCTGCACGTGCAGTGCAGACTGTCAGTGCGGCAACAGCCGCGAGTAAACCTTTCTTAAATGTAATCTTCATATAATCAATAGTTAAGTAATGTTCCTGATTTTCATTGCCATTGCTGTTGTCTTATGGCTTTATGGCGTTGTTTCTTATTGCTTCCATAATGTTTGCAGGCGGGCGCCGGTTCATCAGCTCGTTCTTCATGAAGTCCATGTATGGGGCCACATGACTGAAGAATTTATGATATCCTGCACAAAGGTAGTTCAGCCCCGGCTCCCCGTCGGCTGTGCGTGCAAAACGGTTCTTGGGACATTCGCCGTTGCAGGCAAACAGCCATTCGCATTCCTTGCATTGAGTGGGGAGTGATTGCTGCTTCATCAGCCCGAAAGCTTGTTGCCGTTCGCCGTACATCATCTCCACCAGAGTGTTCTGATGGATATTGCCCAGCTTGTATTCGGGGAAAACAAAATGGTCGCACGTATATATGTCTCCGTTGAACTCCATGACACCTGCATGTCCGCAAGTCTTTGCCATGGAACAGACACCCGGCTGTTCGCCTATCCAGTTGGCAAGGGTAGAGTCGAACAGCTGTATGTAGTAAGTGCCCACATCTTGCTTCACCCATTCGTCGAACAAGGTGCAGAGAAAATCTCCCCATTGTTCCGGAGTGACGGAAAAGTCCGCCAGCTGTGTGTTCTTTTCCTTGTCTGCCAGAGAGGCAAGATGGCGTCCGTCCCCGTGGGGGGCAATGCGCTCCACGATGGGGGCAAACTGGATATAATGGCATCCTATCTCCTTGAAGAAGTTATAGAAATCCAGCGGATAGTCGGCGTTGTAGTCATTGACCACTGCCATTCCGTTCCATTCCACACCGTGCTTTTTCAGCAGGTTGATGCCCTGCATCACCTTGACGAAAGAGGGCTTGCCCTGCTTGTTCTTCCGATATTCGTCATGGAACTCCTGCGGCCCGTCTATGGAGACACCCACCAGCCAGTTGTTCTCCTTGAAGAACCGGCACCATTCGTCGGTGAGCAACGTGCCGTTGGTCTGTATACAGTTGTCGATGGTGCGTCCGTTGGCGTATTTCCTTTGCAGTTCCATGGCTCGTTTGTAGAAAGAGAGCGGACGCATCAGTGTCTCTCCGCCGTGCCAAGTGAACAATACCTGGGGCATAGTCTGTGAGTTGATGTACTCCTCGATGAACTTTTCCAGAAGTTCCTCGCTCATTACATGCTTGGGGTTATCTCTATATAGTTTGGATTTCTCCAGATAATAGCAATAATCGCATGCCAGGTTGCATACCGCACCTACCGGTTTCAGCATTACGTAGAGCGGTTTAGCAAAAGGTGCATAGGTTGACATGTGTATTTCCTTTATGTTTTATAATTTATATTTGTGCAAAAATACGTAAACCGAATGAAAAATCCTTTCTTTCTATTTGGTTTATAAGGAATATTAATACCTTTGCCGGGTGTAATTCAAAAATAGTTTCTTGCATGATTAGAATGAGTGTGAACCGCATTTTGCCCTTTTTGCTCTTGCTTGTGCTTTTTACTTCTTGCAACCGCAAGTATAAGATAGAGGGCAGTTCTTCGGTGGCCAGCCTTGACGGAAAGATGTTGTTTCTCAAGACGCTTCAGGACGGACAATGGGTGAACGTTGACTCGGCAGAGGTCATCCATGGACATTTCAGGATGAAGGGGCGGGCCGATTCCGTGATGATGGTGACTCTTTATATGGACCACGAGGGTATTATGCCTTTGGTGCTGGAAGACGGTAAGATTGTGATTTCCATATCCAATACCCAGTTGATTGCCAAAGGGACTCCTTTGAATGACAAACTGTATGAGTTTATAGACAAACGCAATTCCTTGGAAGTGAAGATAGAGGAGCTGGAGCGGAAAGAGGCGCGTATGGTGCTGGACGGTGTCAATCTGGATGATGTGCATGGACAGTTGGCAAAGGAGGGCGAAACACTTGTGAAGGAGATGAACGACTACGTCCGTCAGTTCATCGTAGATAACTTTGAGAACGTGCTGGGACCAAGCGTATTTATGATGATGTGCAGCACGTTGCCCTATCCGGTGATGACTCCGCAAATTGAGGACATCATGAGGACTGCTCCCTTGTCTTTTAAAGAAGACAAACTGGTGAAGGACTACCTTACGAAGGCGAAGGAAAACATGCAGTTGATTGAAGAGCAGAAACGCATGAAGCAAAATGCTTCTGCAGGAGGACAGAAATAAATAAGAATGAGCATAATGATAAACGGGAATGCCTGAATATCCTATCAAGATATTCAGGCATTCCCGTTTATCATTATGCTTTTATCTGTCCTGGTCTTCGTTCTTCACCATCCCTTTATGCTTATGCGGCAATGCGCTCTCCACTGCCGCATAAGCCTCGTTCATGCTTGCCTTGATGTTTTCTGCCCCTTTCCCTTTGGGAGGAATAGGCTCATGGATGGTCAGTATCATCCGGTGGCGGTGTATCCACTTCCCGGTACGTGGAAGAATCTCGAACGAGCCGTCTATCGTGACGGGCACCACTTCCAGTTGCAGCTCATCCGCCAGCTGGAAAGCGCCTCTTTTGAAGTAACCCATGTGTCCCGTGAAGGTACGTGCCCCTTCGGGGAAAACTACCAGTGACACGCCGTCTTTCAAAGACGATTCTGCCTGCCGCATGGTGGCAAGCACCTTCTTGGGGCTGGAACGGTCGACGAAGATATGTCCTGCGCTTTCGCATGCCTTACCGACAAACGGGATTTTACGTAGGCTCTTCTTCATCATCCATTTGAAGTTCCGTCCCAGGAATCCGTATATCAGGAATATATCGAAGGAACCTTGGTGATTGGGCACAAACACGTAAGAAGTATGTTTGTGCAGTTTCTCCTTTCCATGCACCTCCACCGGGATAAGCAGGATATAGCAGATGAGCTGTGACCAGATTTTACCGGGATAGTACCCCCAGATATGCGCTCCTCCTGTCAACGAACCGATGATGGTGACCAATGCTGTAAGGATAGTCAGTATCAGCAGGAGAGGCAGTGCGAAGCATACCTGATAAATAGAATAAAGTATCTTCATGGGTGTTGTCATTGTTGTTTTTGCAAAGATATACATAATCATTCACTACTTGTTTGTTTTCTGCTGAATTTTTCGTGTGTGGCCGATGATAGGCGAAGATTAGGATATTTCAATCGTGGGATGCGACAGTGCGAATAAAAGAAGTTTTACCGGAAAAGCCGATGGATAGGACGATTGAGGGAAAGATGGAGGTGTTTGAAGGATGTGGTTTAAATGAAAAGCCGTGAGGCAAATATTTGTGCATTTGTAGAATTGGCAGGGAAAATGTTTAACTTTGCAAGATATGGAAAAAGTAAGGAAACATAATAAGAATATCCTGATGATATGGATAGGTACCATTGCGGTAGTGGCGCTTTCTTGGGGAGCAGTGTGGTGTGATAATGCCCGTCAGGGGCAGGGTGAGGCAAGGGAAGTGGCGATACAAACACTGCGCAATGTTGCAGAACGGGTGATAAACCGGGAATTTGATAAGTTGGAGATGTGTTATGTGTTTAAATCTGATGATGGCAAAAAGTATGCTAAACGGAAATCAATATCGGAGACTGGTGAACTTGAAGTAGAGGTAGATTCATTGAAAGAAGCGCGGGGGTTGTTTCCATTAGAGACACTAGGAGGTAAAGCCAATATGCTGAACAATTGTGGAAAATTCCCATTGGAAAAGATTTGTCTGGAGTGGGAGGATGAAATGAATGTCCGGTATGGCAGAGTCGCATGTGCACTTTTTCTTAAAGTCAATCCCTTGGGAAAAGCTGTTTGTCAGGAATCGTTTGCGGGAGAAGAGTCTGTCAGGGCCTTGCAATACGATTTGGGCACTTATTACTTGGATGGCATGTACACAATGAAGTTGACAGCTTATATGCAACTTGATTTTCGGCGTTACGTGGATTGGACCGATTCCTTATTGCGGCTGTTGTCCGTTTTCTTTTTACTCGTGCTGTTGGCAGGATTGGTGTTTTATGTCCGGTTGCGGATGCATAAGGAGGAAGAAACTCCGAAGGTGCCGGAAACAGTCTTTCGGTTTGGCGAATATATATTTGATGCCGTGTGCCATACGCTGATTCATGAAGAAGGTACTATGAACTGCACGCCGCAAGCCGCCAAGTTGTTGCTTGGTTTTGCCAAGGCACCCGATTTCTTTTTGACCAATGATGAGATTGCCGCCATTTGCGGTTGGCATTTAGAGGATTTGAATTTAGATGCGCGCCGCCGGAAAGCAATCAGTTTACTGAAAAAGATGTTTAAGGCAGATGGTTCCGTTCAAATTTGTTTTGTGCCGGAGAGGGAAGGGTATCAAATCGTTATATCGATATAAGTTATTGTTTACCATGTACTTAATTCTTTGTTGTAGGGCGTGAATTTTTTTTCACGCCCCGTAGCTGTATATTTGTTTTCCATTTAGTTGGTGCTTTCCAATCTTTCTTTTTCCTTTGTTTCCATAACTAAAATAAAATGCAATGAAAAACTTTACAGTAAAATTAGTAGGAACGATGGCTATTGTCTGTCTCCTTTCGTTTTTAGGCTATGCCCGAATCAATCGCTCAGAAAAGTTAGACGATTTACTATTGGAAAACATTGAAGCGTTGGCTGCCGATGAAAGCGGAAATACAACTATCTGTGTAGGGAGTGGTTCAATTGTTTGCCCTATTACAAAAGGAGGAGTGGAACATGTGTATATTTGTTATTAGTCTGTCTCATTAGTTTGTCGCTGTTCTCCCTTTTCTCTTGTACGTTGAAACCTGTGGGAATCCTTGTCGTTTACGGAAATCCCCCAGGCTATCAAGTTGAAAAGGAAAGCTGTGTGGCTGGACAGCGTCTTGTTCCGTAATCGAAATAGAAAATATATAAAAAGGTGATGGAGAGGAGCGGACGGCTAGCGCTTTGTTGGCCCATTCGCACCGTCCGTTCCGTAACCCACCCGGAAAGGAGGTTTTGGCAAAGATAGTGATTTAGTTAGAATAAGCAATGCGTTTGCTGTTCCGTTGAAAGGATAGATACGGAGTAAATATTGTTTTATGATTAATTTAAAAGAAAAGCTAAAATGAATAAGATTTTTAAAATAACACTTGTTGCAGCAGTTGCTGCTGTTGCCGGTTATGGGGTTTATGCAAATCAGAAAACAGAAGGTGTGTCAGACTTGGTTTTGGATGACGTCGAGGCTATAGCTGCATGTGAAGTTAGTGCTTCAGGACCTAATAAGGGAGCTTGTGTGAAAGATGTGAATACATCTAGGGAATTTTGTGTTACAGGTGGATGGGGACCTGCTTGTAGTGCAACAATTTGATAGTTGATTTTTTCTAAGTCGATTTTCTTGTAAAAGTAATCGGCTTAGACTTTTAAGGAAGAATCTGATATGTGTTATCACTACTGTCCAATAAAAGTTAGCTAATCGGTCTTTGAAATTATTGAAATACAGTCTTTTAAGCAGTCCTTTAGAATGAAACGGATTTGAATTCGTAGCTTAGCGGTCAAATTGAAGGCCGCTTATG
>NZ_JABXJH010000072.1:0-15398 GCF_013373675.1 Bacteroides sp. L10-4 | reverse complement strand
AGCTCCATGTTGTCTGCGGAATACTTGGTGTTATCCATTCCTTTGACATGACTGCCGCAAGTGTTCATGACCTTCATTATCTCAAGGACGTACGCTGGGAATATCATGATTGCATGATGCTTGGAGATAAAGGCTATCTCTGTGCTGAGATTCAGAAGAATCTCTTTGAGGCAGCAAATATCACTCTTGAAGTTCCATATCGGCTGAATCAGAAAAACTGGCATCCGCTTACATGGGCATACAAGAGATTCCGTAAACGTATCGAAACGATATTTTCCCAGCTCAACGACAATCTTATGATGATACGAAACTACGCAAAACAATCCTGCGGTCTTTTCACCCGCATAGCAGGCAAAATAGCAGCAATGACGTTCATGCAATATGTCAATTTCGTTAATCATCGTCCGATTGGGCGGATAAAATATTCTCTAATTTAATTCAACCAACAGGTATTGTATAGTAAATAATATTATTTTATTAACCTTTTTTATTTATATTATGAAATATTTCAAAAGAAATGGTTTCGTGGCATTGGTATCAATGTTATCATTGACAGCTTATGCAGGGGATAGTTTACCTCTTTCTGTGGCTGTATCGGAGACAAAAGAGTTTATTCAAGTATCTGGACATGGTATAGATACTTCTAACGTGATTCAACAAAAGAGGATAATACAAGGAACGGTTTTGGAAGAAGGAACGAATGAACCTCTTATTGGAGTGAATGTTGTTGTTAAAGGAACTACTATCGGTACCACGACTGATATTGATGGAAAATACTCTATAAAAATACCTTCTGATAAGGCTATATTAGTCTTTTCTTATATTGGTCAAAAAACGGAAGAATATTCGGTTAAAGGCTTAAACTTTTTGAATGTTATCATGAAGAGTGATGCTACAATGTTGTCAGAAGTTGTGGTATACACTGGTTATATGACACAGAAGAAAGCGGATTTGACAGGTTCTGTTGCAATGGCAAATGCGAGTGATTTAAAGAAAAATGCTTCTGCCAATGCCATGAAGTCATTACAAGGAAAGATGGCTGGTGTGCATATCACTACAAATGGTGGTAATCCTGCTGAAGGAACTACGGTGCAGATTCGTGGATTGTCTTCTCTTTCGGGAGGAGTTAAGCCTTTAATTGTTTTGGATGGTATGCCTACTGAAAATTTGAATCTTCGTGATATAAATTCTGGTGATATTGAATCTATTCAAGTTTTGAAAGATGCAGCATCTGCCTCTATTTATGGTGCAAGAGCTTCCGGTGGTGTTATTTTGATTCAGACAAAAAAGGGTCAAGCAGGTAAGACAAACATTGAGTATAATGGTAGTGTTTCTATCAATACTGTATTGAACAAACCTACTTTGATGAATGCTGAACAATATGGTAGAGCAGCATTCCAAGCTCAAGCTTATGATGAAAGAGTATATGGTACTTCTATTTCTTTGCCTTCAGCGTATAATTATACATGGCATAGAGGTGATAATGGAATAGCTGTTTTGGACGAGGTTAAAGTTGCTGAATACCTTAATGCAGACCAAACTGTAAGAGGAAGTAATACAGATTGGATGGGAGAAATTTTTCAGACTGCTATTTCCCATAATCATCAGTTGACCATTTCTAATGGTTCTGAGAAATCCAAAAGCTTGTTCTCGTTGGGTTATTTCAATAATGAAGGTACACAGATACATACATTCTTCAGACAATATTCGATACGTGCTAATACTGAATATAGTTTGATAAAAAATCATTTGAAAGTTGGTGAAAATCTTGCAGTATCTTATTTGCAGTATAGAGACCAAAGTGAAACATGGTGGGCGATGATTAATCCTCCTGCCTCTCCTGTATATGATGAAAATGGTGGATGGGCTGGTGCTCCGGGTTTTGATGATTTTACCAACCCTGTTCGATTATTGACAATGAATAAGGATAATATCAATAATTATGTGAAGATTATTGGTAATATTTTCCTCGATTTGAATATTTGGAAAGGCATTTCGGCAAGAACCCAGTTCGGTCTTGATTATGGCAATGCTTATAATCGTGCTGTTGATGGTGTTTGGTCGGAAACTGGAGGAAGAAATAGCGATGGAGAAAACTATGTAGGCAGTTATCAATCACATCCGTTGAGTTATGTATGGACTAACACTTTGTCATATACATTGAGTACTGGTAAACACAATTTGGATGTTGTGTTGGGTACTGAGGCAACCAGATTCGTTCAAGAAGGATTTTCTGCAAGAAGAGAAGGTATTTATTTGGAAGATAGAGATTTTGCACATATTGGTGTAACTACCGGAGAGAAATATAACTTAGGTAGTTCTGCAGATGAATATACCTATTTCTCTTTGTTTGGTAAGGCCAACTATGTTTATAACGGAAAGTACTTGCTGTCTGCTACCGTTCGCCGTGACGGTTCTTCTTTATTCGGTGAGAATAACCGTTATGCTACTTTCCCTGCTTTCTCCGTTGGTTGGAGAATCAAGGATGAAGCTTTTATGGAAGATTTTGACTTTCTGTCCGATCTTAAATTACGTGCTAGCTGGGGAGCAAACGGAAGTGTGCAAGGTCTTCCGAGAGGATATACTACCACTCCGTTTACAACAGATTATTTTGGAACATCTTATCCTATTCAGGGTAATGAGAGCGGTCCCTTGTATTCCGGTTATAACAGAACTTGGCTTGGTAATCCTGACTTGAAGTGGGAAACTACTACGCAGACGGATTTGGCTGTCGACTTCGGATTTTTCAACCAACGTCTTACAGGTTCTTTAGGATACTATTTCAAGAAGACAAAGGATATTCTTGTACAGACTCCTTATATTGCTGTGATGGGAGAAGGTGGAGAACCTTGGATTAATGGTGCAAATATGAATAATCAAGGTCTTGAATTTGAAGTTAGTTTTAGGAATGACCCAAGTGCCGAATTTCAGTATACTATTTCAGCAAATATAGGTACTTATAAGACGAAATTGACAGAGCTTCCTGAAAACGTAATTAATAAATATCCGGGAGATGGTGTCCGTGACTTCGTTATTGGTAGGTCTCCCAATGTATTTTATGGTCTTGTAGCTGATGGAATTTTCAAGACACAAGAGGAAGTGGATAACCATGCTGAACAACCAGGAAAAGCTATTGGTCGAATTCGTTATAAAGATTTGGATGGTGATGGTCGTGTAGATGAATTGACTGACAGAACGTATATCGGAACAGCCGATCCAGATTTCTTTGGAGGAATCACTTTCGATTTCAAATATCGTAATTTTGATTTGAATATGTTTTTCCAAGGTGTGTTTGGTAATCAGGTAAGTAATGATTGGAAGCGTCAGAGTGATTTTTGGCATATATCAGGTTCCGTTCCTGTCGGAAAAAATCATCCGACTAGATTATTGGATGCTTGGTCGTTTGACAATCCTGATTCAGATATTCCGGCGATGACAAATGTTATGACCAATAATGAACAGAGAATGTCTACTTATTATATAGAAGATGGTTCTTACTTGAAGTTGAGAAATATAGAATTGGGTTATACTTTTCCTGCTAAAATCACCAACAAGATGATGATGAAAAATTTGAGAGTATATGCTTCTGCAAGAAACGTATTTACTTTGAAGAAATTCTGGGGAGATGACCAATTTACAAGTTTTGACCCGGAAATGTCTGGTTATGGATATTTGACTCCATTCACAATGACTTTCGGACTTAATGTTACATTTTAATTAAAAAAACACAATGAAAAAGTTTATATCATCATTATTGATTTTAACCGCTACATTCGGCTTGACCGGATGTGAGGATTTCCTACAAGTAAATCCCAAACAAGTTTTGGATGAGAACTTGCTTGTTAGACCAAGTGATATGGAAGGCTTTGTAACAGCTGCTTATGCAAGAATGACAGATATTCCGTCTTGGGATTCACCATTCTCACCTTGGTGGTCTGGTTCTCTTCGTTCTGATGACTCTTATAAAGGAGGAGGAGGCGTCTGGGACGGCGGCGATGGATGGGGATATATGGAAACCTTTGTGAATTTGACTCCTAATGGCTGGCCTATTGATTACCCTTGGTATGTTTCTTATCAAGTTATCCAAAGATGTAATACTGCAATCCAGAAAATGCAGCCGATTTCTGAAGAAGATTTTCCAGTAAAGAACAGTCGAATGGGTGAGATGCTGTTTCTTCGCGGATTTACTCATTTCAGACTGAAAGAGTTCTTCAAATATATACCTTACATGGATGAAACTATAACAGGTACTTCTGCAGATTTTGAGGCTGTACCGAATAGGGACAAGAACTATCCGAATGATCAGTATCTGTGGGAGAGAATTCTTAAGGATTTCAAGGATGCAGAGTCATATCTTCCAGAAGTACAGATAGATAAAGGAAGAGTCAATAAGAATGCGGCAACGGCAATGGTTGCAAGAACATTGATGTTTATGGCTTATGAGCAAGATGAGAGACATCAGGTGATTAATGTAAACAAAGAACGGCTGAATGAAGCTTTGATTTATCTGAACAAGTTGACGGAACAAGAAGGTAAAGCTTTGGACTTATGTAGCAATTTTGGTGAGAATTTCATGATTGAGTCTGATAACAATACGAAAGAATCCATTTGGGAGATTCAGTATTCTATCAATGATAATAGTTCTACTGGGGGTAAAATCAATAGAAGTGAAGGACTGAATCATCCGTGGAATTGGGGAGGTTTTCAGTGTTGTGGTTTCCATCATGCAAGCTATACAATGGGTAATGCTTTCAAGACTGGTGAAAATGGATTACCGTTGTTTGATACCTATAATGATGATTGCTATGGTGATTACATAAAGAAAGCCGATGGTTCGGATGATATTACACTTGTAGATGCCGGTAATAAGGCTTTCTTCGACCGCTACACTTTCGACCCTCGTTTCAGTCATACGATATGTGCACCCGGACAGCCTTGGAAGTATGACCCTTATTTGATTTTTGAGGCTCGTGGTATTCGTAATGGTGTTGAGTATGGTTATTTGAAATCTGTGAAGGAATTACCGCATCCTAATTGTGACTGTTTGCTGTACGATGGTTGGCAGTTTAACTCTATGAACAAGAGATTAATCAGATATGATGAAGTGATACTATGGAAAGCAGAAGTCCTAATTCAATTGGACAGACAAGATGAAGCTTTGCCTTTGATTAATAAAATTCGTCAGCGTGCCGCCAATAGTCTTGAGAATCTGAAAACTGCGGATGGAAGCTATATTCTGAACTACAAATGTGAGTTGTATAAACCTGGTGTGAATTGTACATGGACCAAAGAATTTGCATGGAAGGCCATGGAATGGGAAAACCGTCTTGAACTAGCTTGTGAAGGACGCCGTTTCTTCGACTTGCAGCGTTGGGGAACTCTGGAGAAAACGATGAATGCTTATTTTGCAGTGGAAAGAAATAGATTTGACTGGATGAATATAGCACGCTTTACTGCTGGTAGAGATGAATTCTTCCCCATATCACAGGCTCAGATGAAGTGGGCAAAAGGTAATTATACACAAAATCCGGGATATTAATATTAAACTTTTAGAATTATGATTATGAAAAATATAGTAAGAATATGCATGGTAATATTTACTTGTTTATTGTTTACTGGTTGTTACGACAGAGATGTTGTAGGCAGTAAAGGAACACATTATATTTTGCCTAAAGTGGAAAACCTTGATTATTCAGTACAAGGGAATACAGTGAAGTTGACATGGCAAATTCCAGATAATATACCTGATGAGTTTTTGAGGCCTCTTGAAGTAAGTATTCAGAAAGTGGAGAATGACATCTATAGAGATGTGATAACCATTGGTAATGAAGGGACATTTGCCGAAGGCATTGCAATCGATGCGAATAAAAGGTACAGATTCGTTGTAAAATTGGTAGGAAACTTGACAGACGAAGTTGTAGAAACCGGAATATCCAGCAGAATATACTCCGAAGGTCAGGTAATTGACATTCAATAATTAAAGTTTGCTGTATCATAGATGCAGTCCGGTATTTCTATGCTTCCCGTGTACTGCATCTATAGATACAGTAAACTGACTTAAAACAGACGCTATGAAAAATATTCTATTTATGGTTCTTTCTTTCTCTATATTCTTGTTGTTTTCTTGTTCGGATAAAGAGGAAAATGAGCCTTTTATACCAGTTGATGAGATTATCTCTGCGAAAACTTTTCTGATTCCAAATAAAGACACGAAGGTTGTTTCAACGATTCTGAATTTTAAGAATATAGATGCCATAGATTATCTGATGGTTCGAAAAAGTGGAGGAAATAGTTATTCAGTCAAAATAGATAGAAATGAGTTAACTGCAGATTATGTATTTAATTATGTGGTTCAGAAGACGGATCCCCAGAATTTTAGATTGATATTGGTAGCAGTTTATAAAGATGGAAACAAATCGAATGACCTTTCTTTGAATGTGGATAACCGTTGGGGATTCTTTATCCGAAGCGTCAGTCGTACTGCTCGTGTAACTGGTAGTTCTATGGACGGAGAAAACTTCCCAAACCCTAATAATACTGCGACAAAATGGAATGTAGGAGGAACAGATCTTGGCATTATTTGGGAGATGCAGCCCGGAAAATATGGAATTTTCTTTGGTGATACTTTTGGGTATGACTTTAAGCCTAATCCGGCTAATCCTGGACCTAACGGAGGGAGTTGGCGTAGTAATGTGCTGGCTTTCTCGGAGGATAATGATTTAGAAGATGGATTGTCATTCAGTAATATGGCTACTGATGATAAAGGGTATGCCCGCGAGATAGTATATGGAGGAAAAGATTCGTCAGGTAATGGTGATTGGACTTCTATCCCAACAGCTGCTATTCGTGCTAATGGAATAGATTATGTGCATTATTTTAATATGAGAAATTGGACGGGATGGATTACAAATTATTCGGGAATATATAAGTCGGTTGATAATGGTTTGACATGGGCTAAATGTAAAGATATAACCTTCTCATCTTATAGTTTTTTTGGCCAGGTAGGGTACTTTAAAAAAGATGGATATGTTTATATGATAGGTACTCAAACGGGGAGGGATAGCAATGCTAAATTAGCACGATTTCATGAAACAGATATTGAGAATAAGACAGCTTATGAATATTGGAATGCTTTTACTAATCAATGGATAAAAGGCAATGAAAATGAGGCAACAGTATTAATAGAAGATAAGGTTGGTGAACTTTCTTTTATATATAACGAGACACATAAGAAATGGATAATTGCTTATTTCAATGCAGATAGATATAATATAACTATGCGTACGGCAGAAGACATAACTGGCCCATGGAGTGAACCCTATGAGCTTGCTAATGGTAGAGAGTATGCCCAATTGTATGGTTCTTACATTCATCCGTTGTCGGTAACTGGTGATAATTTATATTTTACGATGTCAATGTGGATGCCTTATAATGTTTTTTTAATGAAGGCTGAATTGGCTGATATGGGAGAGTTTTAATTATATTGATAAATATAATATCATGAACACACGCACATTAATTATAACTTTTGTTTGGATGATAATGTCCAACATAGGCATCTGTGCTCAAGAGCATTGGGATGCACAAGAGAGAATTGAGTTGAATAAGGGTGTTTTTCCGAAAAATTTTAGTAAAGCTATTGATGCTATACAGTATGATTTATTAGGAATTGAGAGAGGAAAAAGCCATGTGAAAGTGATAGATAACAACACTTTGTACATAAACCTTTCTTTTTCGCTTAAAAACTCTGTTCAACAAGGTGATTGGCGTATAGCCGTAAAGCCGGATTTTTTACCTTCATTCCATTGGGCGCCACATCTTACCCCTACTGATAGAAATGTCATCGATCAACATGTATTCCGTTCTCCTGCCCTTATTGTAGCAGACGATCATCAAACTCTTATTCTTATCCCCGATTTGGATATTATGCAGAAGGGGACTCCTGTACGATGGTATATGGATATGGACGCATCCTCTAATACACTTATTCTCGGAATGTGCAATAACCATGTATCCGAACACGTTCTGTTTGAGCGTGATCAAGAAACTACTTATCCAAAAGGAGATATTGAAATAGGCTTTTATTTGATGTATTCTGATAGCAAGGAAGTATTGCGGAATCCTTTCAAGAAGCCGTTAGAATTTATGTGGAGTCGATGGGGGCATACTGCATATGTGAAAGGTAATCCGGTGAAGGAGAGCCTGGAAAAGTATGTGCAACATACTTATAATTGGGCTTTTAATTCATGGTCAGAAAATGTGTGGCAGCAATTTGAGTTAGATGGAAACAAAGTGGGTGCTCCCGTATTCATTGTGAATGTTACACAAAGTCCCAATTATCCGGGAGAGATTAATGAACGTGAATTTCGTTCTATCTGGAATCAGGCATGGTTCAGTTCATTGCGTTCTGCAAGTGGGTTATATCGATATGCAAGAAGAACCGGTAATAGGGAGCTTTTTGCAAAAGCAAATTTGACAAAAGAACTGGCTCTGTCATTTCCGCAGAGGAATGGTTTTTTCTATGGACTTATCGGTACGGAAATGCATGAAGTAGAGATTGATGGTAAAAAGTATAATCGGAGCAAGGGGTGGAATACCTATTATTGGGGAAATTCCAACAGAAACCCTTATACTTGGAATCCGAAAGAATCTCCGTATCATATTCTTGATATGAGTTGGACAGCATTGTTGATGCTTCGGTGGTATGATGAATTAGAAAAAGATGCCCGTCTTTTGGCTTATGCAGAAGATTATGCGATGGCTTTACTTGGAATACAGTATGAAAATGGTTTTTTCCCTGGCTGGCTTGACTTAAAGACAATGCAGCCGATGAACCATTTAAATGCTTCTCCTGAAACATCTTTATCAGTTACTTTTTTACTTAAACTGTATGAGCTTACACATAAGGAAGAGTATAAACGGGCAGCATTTAGAGCTATGAATGCAGTTATCCATGAAATTATTCCGGTTGGGAAGTGGGAAGACTTTGAAACCTATTGGTCTTGTTCTCGTTACGGTTCGGATAACTTGGTAGGTAAAAAAGTTTTGCGGAACAATATGCATAAACAGAATAATTTTTCAATGTTCTGGACAGCTGAAGCCTTACTGGAGTGCTATCGTCTTACCTCAAATAAAGAATATCTTGATTATGGACAGCGTACACTTGATGAATTGCTGATGACCCAAGCGTCGTGGCAGCCGCCATACATGTATGTAAATGTATTGGGTGGTTTTGGTGTGTTGAATGCCGATGGTGAATGGAATGATTCACGCGAAAGTCTTTTTTCCGAACTCATCATTCAATATGGAAAACTTCTTGATAAGCCAGAGTATATAGAACGGGGATATGCTGCACTTAAGGCATCTTTTGTAATGATGTATTGTACTGAAAATCCTCAAACCAAACAGCAATGGGAAAAAGTTCATCCGTTCTTTGCTTCAGAGGATTATGGATTCATGATGGAAAATTACGGGCATGGCGGCCGTACAAATCCGGCAGGTGAAGGTATGGGTGAGTTTACAATCTATGATTGGGGAAATGGAGCAGCGGCTGAAGCGTACAACCGCATCCTTGATAAATTTGGAAAAATAGAAAAATGATTCGTTAACATTAATAATTCAACTATGGTAAGATCAACTTTAACTTTATTGGCCCTATTCAATGTGACTATGCTGTTTCCGGGTAAAGCGATGTCCCGGAACAGTGAAGAACGGGAGTTTAATGGTAAGTATCAAAAGGAATATCTGGACAAGATTGCATTTCCTATAGGGGGAATCGGTGCCGGAATGTTCTGTTTGGAAGGAACCGGTGCCATTTCTCATGTGTCTCTCAGGCACCATCCAGACGTGATGAATGAGCCGTATACCTTTGCCGCGATTTATGTAAAGGGTGTTGAAAACGGGGCAAAGGTATTGGAAAGGCAGGTTCCAACGTGGAAGTGGTTTGGTCCTGCACAGAGTGGTCTGGGTAGGGGAGACAAGACGTATGGTCTTCCCCGCTTTGAGGAGGCGGTTTTCCAGACACGTTTTCCTTTTGCGACTATTGATTTAAGAGACAAGGATATGCCTTTGGTGGCAAAGATTACGGGTTGGAGTCCTTTTATCCCGACGGATGCGGACAATTCCAGCTTGCCGGTTGGAGTACTGGAATATCAGTTTGCAAACACTTCCGGTAAGGCTATCGAGACGGTATTTTCTTATAATACCAAAAATTTCATTGATGGTCAGGGTACTATCCGAGGAGTAAAGAACGGGTTTGTTTTAGAATCCGATCAGAACAACAGTGGGCTAGCTATTTATGTGGACAATGCTGCTGCTGTTGTAGACCATTGTTGGTTCCGTGGTGCCTGGTTCGATCCGCAGACTGTGGTTTGGGATAATATTCGCTATGGGCGGATCGCTGATAAGCAGCCGGTTAAGGGTGTTGTTCCGGGAGCGTCTGTTTATGTTCCGCTGACGTTGCAGCCGGGAGAGACAAAAACAGTCAAGGTAAACTTCTGCTGGTATCTGCCCGATTCAAACCTTTCTATCGGTGGTGCCAGAAAGGTAGGACAGGCATTTACGGGGATGCCCTGCAAGGGAACGGCTTCCGGTCAGCAACCTGTGAGCGGCTTTGTCGGCAAGCAGTTGCTGAACTCGTTCGATAAGGGTGGAGATGGACTGACGGGTATTATTCAGTCTCCTGAATTCAATATTGGGAAAAGATATCTGAAGTTTCTGGTAGGTGGAGGCAGTCAGGCTGACCGTACTTCTGTAAATCTTGTAGTAGACGGAAAGATTGTAGAGACGGCGGTCGGAAATCAGACGGAGACTCTGAGTGAAACCGTATGGGATTTGAAACCTTATCAAGGAAAGAAGGCTTTTGTGAAAGTCATTGATTTGGATGTTTACCCGTGGGGACATATTCTGGCCGACCAGTTTGTGTTGACAGACAATAGGAATGAAGATATTTACAACTTGTCTTCTATATCCACCTTACTTGCCGATTTTGAAAGTAACAGTTGGGGAGACTGGCAGGTTGTGGATTCTTCTGAAGAAGAAAAACAATTCCTGGCAGATGAAGGAGATGTCGAAGCTACCTACAGACCTTGGTACTCGGAGCGTTTCAAGAGTTTGAATGAGGTTATCGGCTATTGGGATGCAAATCAGGCGATGCTGGAAAAGAACAGCCGGCTGTTCAGTGATGCATTCTATAGTTCCTCTTTGCCGGCAGAAGTACTGGAGGCTGTTGCTGCTAATTTAACTATATTGAAATCTCCTACGGTATTGCGTCAATGGGATGGAAGATTTTGGGCTTGGGAAGGATGCCAGGATTCTTTTGGCTCTTGTCACGGAAGTTGTACGCATGTGTGGAACTATGCACAGGCTTTGCCCCATTTGTTCCCGTCTTTGGAAAGAACCTTGCGTGAAACGGAATTCAGGGTAAGCCAGAATACGGAAGGACACCAGAATTTTAGAGTCAACTTGCCTATTTCGGCACCGCCTCACAACTTCCATGCTGCTGCCGACGGACAGTTGGGCGGGATTATGAAAGTTTACCGTGAATGGCGTATCAGCGGGGATACACAGTGGATGAAAGACCTTTTCCCGGCAGTGAAAAAGAGTCTTGACTATTGCATCCGTACATGGGACCCCTTGCATAAGGGCTATCTTGAAGAGCCGCACCACAATACTTATGACATCGAGTTCTGGGGACCGGACGGCATGTGTACAAGTTTCTATTTGGGAGCTTTGACTGCGTTTATAGAGATGGGCAAGGAGCTGAAGCAACCCGTTAAGGAATATACGGCCCTGCTGTCAAAAGGCAAGAAATACATGGAAACTGCACTCTTCGATGGAGAATATTTCATACAGAAAATTCAGTGGGAAGGGCTTCAGGCTCCCAATCCGGTTGATGTAATGTCTTTCGGGGGAAGTTATTCCGAAGAGGCCCTGAAATTGCTGAAGGAAGAAGGACCGAAATACCAATACGGTACCGGTTGTCTGTCCGATGGAATTTTAGGGATGTGGATGGCTTCCGTATGCGGACTGGATGAAGTGCTGGACAATGAAAAGGTCAGGAGCCATCTGGTGGCCGTACACAAATACAATCTGAAACATGACTTGGTAGACCATTTCAATCCTCAAAGGCCGGTGTATGCTTGTGGTAAGGATGGCGGATTATTGCTTTGCACATGGCCGAAGGGTGGTATGCTGTCACTGCCTTTTGTATACAGCAATGAAGTCTGGACCGGTATCGAATATCAGGTTGCCAGTCATTTGATGATGAAAGGTGAGGTGGAAAAGGGCTTGGATATTGTCCGTGAATGCCGTAAGAGATATGATGGAAGAGTAAGAAACCCGTTCAATGAGATAGAGTGCGGCCACTGGTATGCACGTGCCATGGCAAGCTATGGAATGTTGCAGGGGCTTACAGGAGTGTGGTATGATGCTGTTGACAAAACCATGTACATCGATTCTAAGATTGGTGATTTCAAAAGTTTCATCAGTACTGATACCGGTTTCGGAACTATTGAATGGAAAGCAGGAAAGCCTGTGTTGAACGTGGTTTATGGCAACATTGATGTGAAACGCTATAATGTTTCAGGCAAGATTGTGGATTGAGGTCAATTAGGATAGGGATGTACAATCAAAGACAGATTAAGATGACAGAGAAGAAGAAACTTCTTGTTTTGTGTGTTGCATTATTTTGTTTTATAGCTGTTTCTGCACAGCAGAGAATGTCTGTATCGTCTCCTGACGGAAAACTTAGATTTTCTCTGAAAGTAACGCCGGAGAGTGTTTCATATGACATCGACTATAGGAAGCAGTCTCTTATAGCAAATTCTTTACTTGGTTTCAGCTTTGATAGCGGAGAGTTCGGAAGGAATCTTAAAGCAGGAAAGGTGCAGCGTAAAAAGATTGATGAGACATACAAGCTTATTGTCGGCAAGACAAGTAGTGTACGTAGCCGTTGCAATGAAATGACCGTTCCCATGCAGGAACGGTCAGATTCCGGCCGTCTGATAAACCTGGTTGTAAGGGCATTCGATGACGGGATAGCATTCAGATATGAATTTCCGGAACAGAAAGCATGGGATTCATACGTGATGTATGATGAAAGGACACAGTTCAACTTGCAAGGAAACCCGATGGCGTTGCTCATGTACCTGCCCGGGTATGTGAATACACACGAAGGGGTATACAGTCATGTAAGATATGACAAGGTGGCAAGGAAAAGGCTGATAGAGATGCCGGCGACATTCGAGTTCGACAACGGGGTGGCAGTGGCTATAACTGAAGCGGCCATAAGGGACTATGCGGGAATGTACCTGGTGAAGGAGAAGGGTGGACTGGTGGGAAAGCTCTCGCCAAAACTGGGGCAGGAGAAGATAAAGGTCGAGACAGACAGTTTCCCGCACCGTACCCCGTGGCGCGTAATCTCCGTTGCAGACCGGGTGGGAGGATTGCTGGAGACGAATATACTAACAAGCCTGAACGAGCCCTGCAGGATTGAAGACACTTCATGGATTAAGCCTTGCAGGACCACGTTCACATGGTGGAACGGGAATGTCGTGCCGGACAGCACGTTCTCTCCGGGAAACAACTTCGATACAAACAAGTACTACATCGATTTTGCAGAACGCAATGGCTTGGATGCACATGGAATCTACGGATATGCAGAGACTCCTTGGTACTATGATGACAACTTCAATTTCGGATGGGCGGGACCCAATGCGGACGTTACAAAACCGATACCGTGCCTGAACATGCCGAGAATTGTGGAATATGCAAGGAGCAAGGGGGTTGGCATACATCTGTGGGTACACTGGAGACCGTTGTACGACAAACTCGAAGAAGCCTTTGCGCTCTATGAGGGATGGGGGGTCAGGGGACTCATGGTGGACTTCATGGACCGCAATGACCAAGAGATGATACGCATTCAAGAAGAGATACTGGAATGTGCGGCAAGACACAGACTGTTCATACAGTTCCATGGGTCGAGCAAGCCTTCCGGACTGGTAAGGACGTATCCGAATGAATTCACACGGGAAGGGACACTCAACTATGAAGTATGCAAATGGGACACGCTGGTGAATGCGGACCATGACATTGCGATACCCTTCACCAGGATGCTGGCGGGAGCGACGGACTATCACCTGGGAGGGTTCAGGGCACTGCCGCGCTCGGAGTTCAAGATACAGTATGTAAATCCTCATGTAATGAGCACGCGCTGCCATATGTTGGCCATGTATGTGGTTTTGGAAAACCATCTTACCTCGTTGTGCGATACGCCAAAGGCTTATGAAGGTCAACCGGGGTTCGAGGTGCTCCGTACCGTGCTGGGAACGTGGGATGAGATAAGAGTTCCGCTGGCAAGGATGAATGAGCATGTCACGGTGGCCCGCAGGAGCGGTTCGGACTGGTGGGTAGGCTCGCTGAACAACGGTACGGAAAGGGATCTGAAATTGGAATTGGACTTCCTTAGTGAGGGGGACTACCAGGCAACGATCTATACCGATGCGGAGGATGTGGAGCGGAATCCAAACAATCTGGACAGACAGGTACGGAAAGTTACAAGGAAGGATATCATTGAACTGAATCTGGCAAAGGATGGAGGAGCGCTATTACATATCAGAAGGTTATAAGGGTGATGTTTATCAGTTGAAATTGTATTTCAATCAGTTGTTGTTTGTTAGGATAAGAAGATTGTTCCAGGATAATATTTTTAATCAATGGATTTATAGCATGAACAGAAGAAATTTTATAAGGAGAGTGGGCCTTTTGGGGGCAGGATATGCGCTGAATAAAAACTTGATGTTTGCGAATTCAGGCGTAGCTTCGACAGCTACCTCTTTTTCGTCGTTTCCAACAGTAAGGAAGCCTATATCGGAAAGGAACTTCAAAAGTCCTGCCATTGAAAAGGCCATTGCTACTTTTAAACAGAAGGTCAAGAATGAAGAACTGGGCTGGCTGTTTGGGAATTGTTTTCCGAATACGTTGGACACAACCGTTTTTTATTCAGAAAAGGATGGCCGACCGGATACATATGTGATTACCGGTGATATTGATGCCATGTGGTTAAGGGATAGTTCTGCCCAAGTATATCCGTATTTGGATTTCATGTCTGAAGATAAGAACCTGCAGAAACTGATAATTGGCGTTATCAATAAGCAGACTTCCTTTATATTGAAGGATCCGTATGCCAATGCCTTTTATGATGATGATACGAAGTATACAAGGTGGAACAGCGATCATACGGAGATGAAACCGGGTATTCACGAACGTAAGTCATTAGTGTCCAATAAAAATGGACGAGTTAAAAAATTAATCAAATAGTCCTTCAAAAAGGGGATAATCGAGTTCTTTGATATCGTTGAAATCAGTCTTATCGAACAGGTCACGTAAGTTCGTTTTGT
>NZ_JABXJH010000071.1:0-15565 GCF_013373675.1 Bacteroides sp. L10-4 | reverse complement strand
TAATCGGGAGGATTTGGTTAACTTTGACTGAGTCCTTGGAATTAGTAGTTTTCATGGAGAAAAGTCGCCAAACTTTTCCTTTAAATTACTAAATTTCAGGGACTTTTGCAGATTTAATCACTTGAAAATTAAATGTTTAACAGCATATATTTAATTTTTGTCATCTACTAAAGTCGTTGATTTTAAAGTCCAGACCGGTGGCAGAAGAGAGTTCTTTCAATATCTCTTCCGTTTTCTTTCCACTGATGTTCATGGAAATCTTCTTCTCCAGTTCGGACTTCACATCCTTGGAATACAGAAAGACAAAGTTGCTGCTCTGTTCGATGAAACCGAACACTTCTTTCACTGTCCGAGCAGCAGTCGCCCGCTGTTCGTTCTCTGTGCCGCGATTATCTGCGGCATAAAGGGGAGAACAATAGCCCTCCGCTACTAAAAAAACACTAACTAATAGACAAATAGATATAAAACATCTCTTTATCCGACCATAAGTTGTCTTCTTTTTCATACTTTCGTATTGATTTTGATTACTAAAAATAACTTTGATTAAAATCACTTTCGGCCGGCTGGTATTGGGAGTACTGTCCGGCCGCTTTTGTACCCAAAAAACGGTTCTACTTTCTTTTTTTATTCATTCCAAACAATTTAATTAATAAGGTTAACACTACATTTTCATTTATTCTACATAAACAGCATTCTTTCGGACAGACGGCTCCACAGGCAATGTCTGTCTGATTGCCTCCAGCACTTCGTCCAGTTCTTCATTCAGAAACAGTTTTCCATAAAAAGGCTTGTCGGCCACTGCAGACGTGCAGCAGACAGACTGCCCGTAATACTCCGTCAGATATCGGACTACTTCTTTCAGCGGCTTTCCGTCCAGCATCCACACCCCGTCTATCCAATGGATATAATCCCGCGCATTCACAGTTTCTATCTTCGAGATGCCCAACTCGTCCAGTTCCACACGTTCGTCAGGTTTCATCCTTATATGTCTTTCCTGACGGTCTTTTACATCCACCGCCCCATCTACCAGCACCACATCAGCCCGAGCACCGCCCTTGGGCGCAGAGACATTGAAAGATGTCCCCAACACCTCGACCTCGAACGCAGAAGTATTCACTACAAAAGGCCTTGCCTCATCACGCGCCACCTTCAGATAAACTTCGCCTTCTACGAATATCTCGCGCTTCCCTTCTCCGAACGTGCGAGGATAAATCACCTTACTGCCGGAGTTCACCCAAATCTTGCTGTTGTCGGCAAGCACAATCATAGAGCGACGTCCTTTCGGCACAATCATCTGGTTGTAGGCATCTTTGGCATCTCCGTCACTTGCGGTTCCTTCCGAAGCGACTGCTTCCTCCAGCTTGGAAGCGTTGACATTCACTTGCCCGGTCGGGGTGTAGGCCACTTGGGCATTGTTCACAATCTCTATCTTCTTTTTATCAGAGACAACCAATGTCACCTCTTTCACCTCCTCTTTGTCTGCATTGGCCAGCATGAACTGTTCCATCCTGGTCTTTTGGTCTTCCACCCTGTCTGCCCGGTCGAGAAAACGGACAAAACCGAACAGCAATGCCACAGATGCAGCCGCCAGACCGCAAATCAGCATCAGAGCCGACTTCTTTTTGGCAGAAGCCGTTGCCTTCGCCTCTTCTTCCGCCTTTATTTTCCGAAGGGTCTTCTCCCAGATTTCTCCGGAATCCGTCTGGGGAGGATCGCATTGGTTCCACAAGAAACTCAATTTCTGCAATTCCTCGTCCGCTTGGGAAAGATTCTCGCTGGAAAAGACGGATTGCCCCTCCAAGAGGGAGGCCCACAATTCGTATTTGTCTCTTTTTTCTTTTCTGTTATCTTCCATATCTTATAAGATGACGCAATTCATTTCAAAATCTCCTATATGAAAAGCGTTTTTTTTGAAATTATTTTTCCATGGCCTCGGATATTCTTTCCAAAGCACTGGCAATGTGCATATTAATTGTTTTGACAGATATTCCCAAAAGCCCGGCAATATCTTTATAAAGCAGTTTTTCTATCTTGGCCAGCACGAAGACCTGCCGGCATCTTGGAGGAAGGGTATGGATGGCATGGTTTATCCGGCTCATTTCTTCTTGACTGATGAGCCGTTCGTCGGGGGTCTGCAAGTCTGCAGGAATGGCATTTTCGCCCATTTCCTCCCATGTGACGGAGGAGACGGCATGGTTTTTCTTGCGCAGATAAGATACAGCCTGGTTATGGGTAATAGTCAACAACCAGGCTTTTACGTGCTCTATTTCTCTTATCTTATTCCTGTTCTGCCAGACTGTAACAAAAACATCACTCACTATCTCTTCGGCTTCTTCTTTGGAACGAACGATATATTGTGCATAATAAAGCAAATCACTGGTATATAATTCGACAAAGCCTTTGAAAGCATATTCATCCATATCAGTCATTTTATTCCAAAGAAGCATATATCGTTTTATGGTAAATTATCGTTGCTATACAGATTTTTAGGCAAAAATAGAGAAATATATTATTATAAAGAAACTTATCATAGAAAAAACGCTTCCGGTCCCGCGGCTCCCTGCGCGCTTCTGCCCACAAGTCCTGCTCTAAAAAAGGATTCACGAAAACCGATTAAATGATATTAACTATTTTATCATAATTTCTTCCGGAAACCACTGTTTTACTCTCGCTTTACCCTCGTTCTGCCCTCGTTTCTAGGGATTGGTATTAAAACAAGGTCTGATTTTAACGAACCATCCCGATTACGGTTATCGAATGTTGATTGGCTGTTTCCGGCCTGCGTTATACTTGCATTGTTCGTGCGGTGCGCACAGCTTGCACACTTCTTGCGAGCACGGATTTTCCAATAAAACCGAAAACCGGCGAAAGAAGCCATTCCAGTCAAGGTATGAGATCTTTTATATCATTTAACACATTATCATTTGCACATTTACGAAATATTCGTAGATTTGCATTGAATTCATTTAAATACTTTATCCATGGAAAAGTTAACGATACAAGAAGAAGAAGCAATGTTGTACATTTGGGAACTGGGCAGTTGCTTCGTAAAAGACATTGTTGCCAAATATCCCAAACCGGCGCCTCCCTACACAACTGTAGCATCTATTGTGAAAAACCTGGAGCGCAAGCAGTATATCCGTGCCGCACGTGTAGGCAACACTTACCAGTATACCCCGCTTATACGCGAAAGCGAATACAAACGTAGCTTTATGAGCGGTTTTGTGCGCAACTACTTTGAGAATTCCTATAAGGAAATGGTTTCGTTCTTCGCCAAAGAGCAGAAGATTTCGGCCAATGACCTGAAAGACATTATAGACATGATAGAGAAAGGAAAGGAGTAAACATGTTAGCCTATTTTCTGAAAGTGAATGTAGCGATAGTACTGTTTTATGCATTCTATCGGCTGTTCTTCTACAAAGACACGTTTTTCGGCTGGCGCAGAACCGCACTGCTCTGCTTCTTTGCCGTTTCTGCCGCCGTACCTCTGCTGAACATACAAACGTGGATTACGGAGCAGGAACCGATGGTGGCCATGGCAAACCTCTATGCCAGCGTTGTGCTACCGGAACTCACAATAGGCACCGAAGCGGCTCCTACCGACTGGAAAAGCATCCTTTCAGAATATGCCAATATCGCCTATTGGGGAATAGTGGCATTGCTGATGATACGCCTCATCATGCAACTGGCGGGCATCATCCACCTGGCATGCCGATGCCGCAAGGTACAAATAGGCAACACAAATATACATCTGCTTCCCAAAGCAGACGGGCCTTTCTCCTTTTTCCACTGGATTTTTATCCATCCGTCCTCGCATACGGAAGAGGAATTCAACGAAATATTGACCCATGAGCAGACACACGCCCGGCAATGGCACTCCATTGATGTCATCATCAGTGAACTGGTGTGCATTTTTTGCTGGTGCAATCCCTTTGCCTGGCTCATGAAACGGGAAATCCGTACCAATCTGGAATATATGGCCGATGCCCGCGTATTGGAGAACGGCTATGACTCCAAAACCTACCAGTACCATCTGCTAGGATTGTCACATCAAAAGGCTGCAGCAACTATCTATAACAGTTTCAATGTTTTACCTTTAAAAAAACGCATCAAAATGATGAACAAAAAGAGAACAAAAGAAATAGGAAGGACCAAATATCTGATGTTCCTTCCTTTAGCGGCCTTACTTATGATTGTCAGCAATATCGAAGCAGTGGCACGTACCACAAAGAAGATTGCAGCGGAAGTCATAGAGGCTGTAGACGCCAAAACCGGACAAGCGGTACCGGAAGTTCAAGCCCCTCAAGTAGCTCCCCTACCGGAACAAGATACGAAAACAGTGACTTACAAAGGAAAGGTAGTGGATAAGGATACTCTCGACAATCCGATTTTTGAGGTAGTGGAACACATGCCCGAATTCCCCGACGGAGGCATGTCTGCACTAATGGAATACTTGAGCAAGAACATCAAATATCCGGAAGCAGCCATGAAGAAAGGTACGCAAGGACGGGCTACCGTGCAATTTGTAGTGGAGAAGGATGGCAGTATTACCAATGTAAAAATACTGCGCGGCATTGACCCGGAATTGAATAAAGAAGCCGTACGCGTAATCAGTGCCATGCCCAAATGGAAACCCGGCACACAAAAAGGAGAAGCCGTGCGGGTAAAATATACAGTTCCCGTGATGTTCCGTCTGACGGAAAACAATACACAGGTTAAGTATGCTCCCATTGAAAGCAAAATAGATGAAATGGTGGTAGTGGGTTATGCTCCCGAAGAGGCAACCTACCCGGAGGAAGTAACCGTTTTCGAAGTCGTAGAAAAAATGCCGGAATATCCCGGCGGCATGTCCGCAATGATGGAATTCATCGGCAAAAATATCAAATATCCGGTAGCCGCACAAAAAGCTAAGACTCAGGGAAGAGTGGTCATACAGTTTATAGTGGATAAAGAAGGGAACATCATCTGCCCCAGAGTAATCCGTGGTGCCGACCCACTGCTAGACGCTGAAGCAATCCGTCTGACTACTATCATGCCCAAGTGGAAGCCCGGCATGCAAAGAGGACAAGCTGTAAACGTAAAATATACAGTCCCCATCATGTTCCGTCTGCAAGAACCGGAGAAAAGCCCTGCTGTCCAGAATGCCACTGTTACTCCAACTAAATAAACTAATTTTCTCTCTAAACAAGTCTAAATGAAAAAGGAGCAGTTACCCGTCGCCGGGTAACTGCTCCTTTTTCATAAGGAAAATATCCATGTTTATTTATGCACTTCCACAATCCGTGTCGGCGCCATTTCCATATTTCTGCGGTCTACCTGGCGTACTACGGCAGCAGCCAGTTGCAGGAACGCACGCCCGGTTACCGTATTCTCGTCCAAAGCAACCGGAGTACCTTTATCACCACTCTCACAGATGCTCTGTACAATAGGTATCTGCCCCAGCAAGGGTACGTTCATTTCCTCAGCCAGTCTCTTTGCGCCTTCTTTTCCAAAGATGTAATACTTGTTTTCAGGCAATTCGGCAGGCGTGAACCAAGCCATATTCTCTACCAGACCGAGAATGGGTACATTCACCTTATCATTGGTAAACATATTGATACCCTTGCGGGCATCTGCCAGCGCCACAGCCTGCGGCGTGCTGACGACGATAGCTCCTGTCAGTGCCAAAGTCTGCACCACAGTCAAATGGATGTCGCTCGTTCCAGGAGGAAGGTCGATAAGAAAATAATCCAGTTCTCCCCAGTCGGCATCACCAATCAACTGTTTCAAAGCATTGCTTGCCATACCTCCCCGCCACAAAGTGGCTTGGTCGGGATCTACAAAGAAACCGATGGAAAGCAGCTTAATGCCATACTTCTCTATCGGAACAATCAAGTCACGTCCACCAATGTTCTCTGCCACCGGACGGGCATCTTCCACTTGGAACATCTTAGGAACGGAAGGGCCAAAGATATCAGCATCCAGCAAGCCTACCTTATAACCCAACTTTGCCAAAGACACGGCAAGGTTGGCAGCAACCGTGGACTTGCCTACACCACCTTTCCCGGAAGACACTCCAATAACATTCTTCACCTGGGGTAATAGCTTACCCACTTCCGGACGTGCCGCCTGACGGCTTTCGGTCGTAATTACAACCTCCACCTCCAGAGAAACATACGTATGTATAGCTGTCTCAGCAGCTTTCACCATTGACTTCATGAACGGATCGGTCGGTTTCTCGAATATCAACGAGAAGCTGACCTTCATCCCGTCAATCCGCATGTTATCGGCCACCATCTCAGCCTCAACAAGATTCTTTCCGGTACCGGGATAGCGCACTGTTGCCAATGCGTCAAGGATTAATTTTGGATATAATGTCATTGTTCAAATTAAAAATTAAGAATTAAAAATCAAAGGCTCACTTGCTGGTTTGCAGTCCGCTACGCTTGCTACGGTTATAACTGCGATACTCATCCAGCTCTATCTCCACATCCGGTTCCTGCAACTCTCCCGCTTGCGGAAGATGGAACTTGGCATACTTGATATTCAAGCCACGATCCAGCCATTGTTGTTCGTAATAGGTCTTGATGCTAAGTATCTCATCAGCCATGCCGGAGTGGTACAAATCTTCCGTCATCACATCCACCGGCAGCCCGTTTCTTTCAATCATGTACCGGGTATAAGTAAACATGAAGTTGCTGTCCGTCTTCAGATGAACAATGCCGTCATTCTTCAGGAACTTGCGGTAGCGCTCCATGAAGTATGTGGAAGTAAGCCTTTTTGTAGCCTTCTTCATCTGCGGGTCCGAGAAAGTAAGCCAAATTTCACTTACCTCATCCGGGGCAAAAAAGCGGTCGATGATTTCGATATTCGTACGCAGAAAGGCCACATTCTTCATGCCTGACTGCAGCGACTCGGTAGCTCCCGTCCACATACGGGCCCCCTTTATATCCACTCCGATGAAGTTCTTGTCGGGAAACATGCGTCCCAATCCGACAGTATATTCTCCCCTACCACAGCCCAGTTCCAGAACAATGGGATGGTCGTTCTTGAAAAACTCTCTGTGCCAGTTCCCTTTCATGTCAAACGGCACATCATCTACCGCGGAGTACGGATACTCGAAAACATGCGGATAACTCGCCATATCGGCAAACTTCTCTAACTTGTTTTTTCCCATAATTACTTGGCTCTATATATATTATGCTATGTCCCGAAAACAGAAGTGCATACAGATGACACAAGAGAATCTCTAATTATTCAACGATAGTCACCCAGCTGTGAGTATCGGGTTCGTCGCCATATTGGATAGCACGCAGCTTATTGTAGAGTTTCGTACATACCGGGCCCGGCTTTCCATCCTTGGAAATAACGTACGACTTACCGTTCTCCACATCGTCAATGCGTTCGATGGGGCTGATAACGGCAGCCGTACCGCAAGCCCCCGCTTCCTCGAAAGTCAGCAACTCTTCTTCGGGAACCGGACGGCGCTCTACCTTCATACCCATATCCTCTGCCAGCTGCATCAGGCTCTTGTTGGTGATGGAGGGCAAGATGGAGGTGGATTTCGGAGTAATATACGTATTGTCCTTGATACCGAAAAAGTTGGCAGCACCACATTCGTCCATGTATTTCTTTTCTTTGGCATCCAGATAGAACTCGCAGGCATAACCCAAATCGTGCGCTTTTTTGTTGGCACGCAAGCTGGCTGCGTAATTACCACCTACCTTATAAATACCGGTACCCAACGGTGCAGCACGGTCGAATTCACGGATAATGACATATGGATTGGTTGAGAATCCGCCCTTGAAATAAGGACCTACCGGAGTCACGAACACCACAAACAGATATTCATTGGCAGGATGTACGCCTACTTGTGCACCGGTACCCACCAGCAACGGACGAATATATAGAGAAGCCCCCGATTCATAAGGCGGGATGAAACGTTCGTTCAGCTTCACCACCTTCAGAATAGCTTCTTTGAAACGCTCTGTAGAAAGTTCCGGCATCAAGATGCCGCGGCAAGTGGATTGCAGGCGGGCCGCATTCTCTTCCAAACGGAAGATACGCACTTTACCATCTTTGCCACGAAAGGCCTTCAAACCCTCGAACGCTTCCTGACCGTAGTGCAAACAAGTGGCAGCCATGTGCATAGGAATGGTTTCTTCGCTGCAAACTTCCAGTTCGCCCCATTGTTCGTTACGATAATAAATTCTCACATTGTAATCTGTCTTCATATATCCGAACGGCAGATTAGCCCAATCAAGTTCTTTCATATCTCAAAGTATTAGTTACTTCTATTACGTACATTTTGCAACAAAAATAGCTTTTATTCTTCAGATTCTCGCTTCTCCGACAGTAATTTTTCAATTTCCTTGTCAGCTTTGGTCAATTTATCGCTGCAAAATGCTATAATTCCGTTTGCCTCCTTTATCTTTTCGGCAAGCATGTCTATCTCCAGTTCGTTGTTGTCTATCTGGCTGACAATTTTCTCCAAACGCGCCATGGCTTCGGAGTAGGTTTCTTTTTTCTTTGTTGCTGGCATAATTGAAATTTAATTAATCGTTGTACTTCTCACGCCGTTTGTCAGAATTCCCGTCTTTGGGCGATACTTTCTCTCCACTTCCCTAGGACGTCAGTTTCAGAATATGATATTGCTCAGTGTAATGTTTATCTTTATCATACAGCATAATCATTTTTTTCAAAACTTTTAAATACTACGAAGAGAAGCTCCCTCAGATAACGGGCTTCCGGCATAAACTTCATAAGTCTTGTCTGCATTAAACGCGTAGCCGGTCACAAAAAATGTACAGTTGAGGTCACTTTACCATTTTGCAGGCAGGTTGTTATCTCGTCATTCGCTTGCAGTTCATCCGCATTCTTCACTACTTTCCCATCTTTCAGCGTAATGCTGTAACCGCGAGCCAGCAACTTTTCCGGCGAAGCATCTGCCAAGCGTTGCTGCAATAATTCCAGACGATGGCGATGACGGGACAAAGAGGAGGTGACGGCTTGCACTACATCTTTCCGCACAGTCAGCAAAGCCATTTTCGCATCGGATATGTGACGGTATGCGGCAGAAGGAATGCGGTTCTTGTAATTAAAGAGCTTACGCTGTTCCTGTTGCAACAGATTCCTGACCCCCTCATGCAAGCGGGAAGCAAGCATTTCCAGTTCATCGGCGGCATTGTTCATGAGGTCTATCAAGAACTCGGCGGCAGCCGTAGGGGTCTTTACACGGGTATGCGCCACAGAATCGAGCACCGTGTCGTCCCGTTCGTGGCCGATACCCGTCAGGATGGGCAACGGAAACTGTGCACAAGCGGCAGCAAGCAGATAGGTATCGAAACCGGACAAGTCGGACGTAGCGCCTCCACCACGGATAATGACCACTACATCGAACTCGGACAAGCGGGCATTCACACGGTCGAGGGCAGACAGAACGGACTCCTCCACACGGTCGCCCTGCATCAGGGCAGGAAACAGTTCCGTATAAAAGAAGAAGCCCCGAGAATTGTTTTTCAGCTGATGACAGAAATCACCATAACCGGCTGCTGTGGGCGAAGAAATGACGGCAATGCGTTGCGGCAGGCAAGGTATATCGAGTTCTTTGTTCAGGGTAAGCACTCCCTCTTCCTCAAGCTGCTTCAATATTTCCCGGCGGCGGCGCGCCATATCGCCTAAGGTATAGGCAGGGTCTATATCCTGCACAGTAAGGCTGTAGCCATAAAGTTCATGGAAGTTGACAGTGACCTGCACCAGCACTTTGATGCCCGAAACAAACGCCTGCCCCGTGGCTTCCTCAAAATAGGGTTTCAACAGGCGGAACACATTTGCCCAGATTATCCCCTTGGCTTTAGCTATCAGGCCGTTGGTACGGGCATCTTTCTGCACGAATTCCAGGTAGCAATGTCCGGTACTGTTGGTACGTACATCGCTCAACTCTGCCTGTACCCAGAACTCATCAGGCAGGCATTGCTCTATGCAGCGCCGCACCAATGCATTCAAGTCATATAAAGAAAGGGCTTCCATGATTTCCGGTTTATTCACTAAAACTCATTGCTTATGGCTTTTATACGCTTTCCACATGTCAGGCACACCATAACCGTAGATATTATCAGGATAGTCCGTACGGTCACCGGAACGTCGTACCAGTTCTATCACTTCCTTCGCCGTGAGTTCGGGACAAGCCTGCCATAAACAGGTCACCATGCCACACATGATGGGAGAAGAGAACGACGTACCGTTTGCCTTTCCCTGATTGCCGTCCGTACGTATGACATCAGCCCCCAGACCGACAGCCACAATATCCGGTTTTATCCGATGGTCTGCTGTATTCCCGATAGACGAGAAAGGAGCCAACACACCTTCCTTGTCAATAGCACCCACGGTCAGCACATTGTCGGCATCACCCGGAGGCGTGATTTTCTTCCACGAACCCATGCCGGAATTACCGGCACTGCATACCAGCACCATTCCTTTGTCTGCCACACGCGAAGCCTGACGGGACATCAGTGCATGCCGTCCGTCCAAATCACGGAACTTATAATCTTTTGATTTGTCGTCAAAAGTATAATAGCCCAATGAGGTATTGAGAACATCCGCCCCCACACTGTCGGCAAACTCTACCGCTGCGGCCCAATAATCCTGCTCCACCAGATGCTCGGAATACTCATCTTCGCTGCGCAGCAACCAAAAGGAGGCTTCGGGTGCCGTACCGGTCATGATGCCGGGCCTGTTCATGCCGATACAAGACAGCACCATCATGCCGTGGCTGCTCTCGGCGAAAATATCCGCCTGCGGATTTACAAAGTCTTTGGTTCCCAAGACACGGATGTTCTGCATGGCGGTTATCTTGTCGGCATTGTGGAAACCAGCGTCGATAACGGCAATCGTCATGCCTTGTCCCTTGAAACCTTCACGATGTAATTTATCACCGTTGCTCAACTGTATCTGATTAATGGCCGGCCCATACACACTGTCCGGATACATAGTCGGCCGGTTTATCAAAGAATCACGATGAGTCGACATCATCGGCCCGTCACCTTCGGGAGCCATCCAGACCTTTTCCGCAGTACGCACAAAAGGCAGCGCGGCAATGCGGTCTATCAAAGAGGAGTCGTTGCATGAAACCGTAACAAAGTTCTCCCATTTACCGGTAACCACTATATTTACACCCTGACGCCGGATTTCGTCTATATACTTACGGCACACCGGCAAATCCGTAGAATCTATCGGAAGGTGCTGCTTGCGACGACGCTCGATGGCCTTTTCAGAAAGGAATGCTTCCGGATGCTCCAGCGAAAATGCAGTGGCAGCCTTGTCCGTCAGACTGATGCGATACTTCAATGTGTCTTGTTGGGCCGATGCACTTACAACAGCCAAAGTAAAAAGTAGAAGGAAAAAGGTTTTTCTCATATATCAGTGTTTTTATTATTTTCTGCAATATACATTCCGATGCCCCGTTGGGAAGCTATGAATGAGCCGCCGACTACACGCCGGCCGACATAAAACACGGCAGACTGTCCCGGAGCAATGGCAGAAGCTTCGGACAAGAAGTGCACCAGCAGACGCCCGTCCTCCAGACGCTTCACGGTGCAAGGAATAGGTTTGCTGCGATATCGGATGCGCACGGTGAGTTCTTCTGAGCTAAAGAATTCGTCTTCATCCGTCAGGTTCTCTTGTTCGGCCAGCATATATCCGGTCTTCAATTGTTCCGCGTCGCCCAGCATCACGGTATTCTTCTGCGGATTGATTTTCAGCACATAAGCGGGTTTGCCCAAAGCTATCTCCAAGCCTTTCCTCTGTCCGATAGTGTAGTAAGGGAATCCTTTGTGCTCGCCCAGTTTGACACCTTCCGAATTGACAAACCAGCCCGGCCCCACCTCAGTGTCTATCTCCGGAGAGTGCTCGCGCAAGAAGTCGCGGTAGTCTCCTTTGATGAAGCAGACTTCCATGCTTTCCCCTTCTTCGGCCTTGAGCGTATATCCTTTATCACGAAGATACTCGCGAACCTGCAATTTGGTGAACACTCCCAACGGGAAGACACACCGTTTCAACACCTCCTGCCCCAGTCGCCACAGGAAATAGGACTGGTCTTTCTTGTCATCATCCCCGGCAACAATGTAAACCTTCCCGTTCCGTTCCTCCAGACGGGTGTAGTGTCCGGTAGCAATGAATGTACATCCCAGCTTGTCGGCCCACTCCACCAGGATACGGAACTTGAATAACGGATTGCACATCACACAAGGATTGGGAGTACGCCCCCGACGATACTCATCGATAAAGTCCTGAACGATAATCTGCCGGAAAGCCTCACGCTCATCCGCCACATGGTGTTCAATTCCCATACTGTCGGCAAGGTTGCGGGCTTCTACCGGTTCGTCTCCCCACACCCACATAGTGAGACCGACTATTTCATAGCCCTGTTCCCTCAATATCAGGCAAGTGGCGGTACTGTCGATACCTCCGCTCATTCCCACTAATACTCGTTTTTCGGATTTGTTCATATTCTGCCATTCATTCATACAGTTTGCAAAAGTACACGTTTTCAAGCAGAATACACAGTTTTTCAGCTAAAGAGAGAGTATTTTCATCCTCCATCACCTTCACCTTCTTCCTCAACCCTCCTATTCATCGGCTTTTGCGGTGAAACCTCCTTTCTTCGCACTATCGCACTCCATAGACGCTCCTGCCTTCTTTTGACTGCGCTTCGGTCTTTAATCGCAGATTTCTTTCTTTTAGCATAACCATGTATGAATCAACAGATAAGCACTGCAAAAACAATGCATTCATTTTGCAGTGGCGCTGCAACCGTTATGCAGTGGCGCTGCAACTATGTTTGCAGTGGCGCTGCAACTGCTATGCAGTGGCACTGCAACCGCTATGCAGTAGCACTGCAACCGTTATGCAGTAGCGATGCAGCCGTTATGCAGTAGCGATGCAGCCGTTATGCAGTAGCGATGCAGCCGTTATGCAGTAGCGATGCAGCCGTTATGCAGTAGCGATGCAGCCGTTAGCTATGGAATTGGAGGCAGGCAATTGACAGTTCTTGAGCCTTCACCTCCAACCTTTTTCCGTACGGGAGCCAGCCGACAAACCGAAAGAAAGAAATAAAAGAATGAGTAATCTATTCACACATAATCCTGGCAATCAAGATCCTTACCCGATAATCCACTTACTGCCCGGTATCAACGAAATGAGCTTGGTTGCCACGAAACAACTGATAAACGTACATATCGCTATAACCGGAATGGCAGCTACAGTGGGCAAGCCCAATGCAGACTTAAACACCGACACCCACAAGCCGAGCCAGAAAATGTGCATAAGGAACATGCCGTAGCTGAGTTTCGACATTTCGGCAATGATGCGCGGAGGCTGCGGAATGCCGATACAGCTGAACAACAGAAACGTACCTGCCGTCAACGCCACGCAATTAAGTGTACAGAAAGCCCATCCCACCTCAATGACCGGCGTAGAATGAACCACTCCCGGAACAGCCTGGACATAGAACGACCACATGGTGGCCACCGCGCCCGCCAGCATGAGCAGGAAACCGACCCTCAGACGCAAGGAACGCCCCCAGGCAAGATGCACGCGGATATAATGTGCCAGCACAAGGTAGCCCAAATAACCCGAAAAATACCATAACATGTGATATTCGTTCCAGAAGCACTGTCCCCACACCTCGCCAAACCAACGGTTGAGGAAAGGTATACAAGTAGAAACCAGGAACAGTCCGATGAAGAAACGTTCTTCCTTGGCCGAGACCTTCTCCAGCCACGGTGAGATGACCGGAATGAACAGATAAAGGCTTATCAACGGATACATGAACCAGAAGTGCCCGGCAAGCGCAGGAAAGTTCAGCCAGATACGTGAAAGGTCGTTCAGGGATTGTTCTCCGTCTATCTGCCCCCACAACATGGGCAACGTGCTGTACAGCACCATAAAAAAGATGAACGGCGGCATGATACGCAGGAAACGTTTACGATAAAACTGCCAACAACTCTGTCCTTTCTTCATCGGTGCAAGCAGATAGGCCGAAACAATCATGAACAGAGGCACGGACATACGGGAGAAGCCATCGTAAACTGATACCCACAATCTATCCGCCTCATTCTGAAGGAAGGACTGCGGTCCTGCCATGTCCGTAGAGCCGGCAGCTCCATAAAAATTCTCGCTGGCATGAACCAGCATTACCAAAAAACACGCAAACACGCGCACATAATCCAAAAAAGCAATACGTTTCATTTTATTTCAAGTTTTCTATTTATTCGAACCACATATAAGTTCTTCATGTCATATCTTAATCGATGCTATCCAATAAATCCACCTTCCCTCCATTAACCAACTTCAATATCAACTCACCCCCAAAAATATTTCTTTATATTAATTTGAATTGAAAATTGCTATTAGTCAAGTGGAGTTTTGGTAGCTTTCACTCCCTCGAAAGTCATACGTACCGGTTTTATCTTTCCATTTTTGTCAAAGTACATCCGGTCAATGCAGGTGGCACGGCTGTTTGCAGCCGTCTCTCCCAACGGGCGACGGTGGTAAATGATGTACCATTCATCCTTGCCTTTTCCACGCACCACAGAATGATGTCCGGCACCGGTGGCTACATCGGCATCTTGCTGAAGAATTGTCCCTTCGCGATGGAACGGTCCGAAAGGAGAGTCGGCAATGGCATAGGCCACACGGTAGTCGGGACTTCCCCAACCGCCTTCCGACCACATGAAGTAATACTTTCCGTTACGTTTCAACATGAAAGGGCCTTCCACATAGTCTTGAGGAGTCACTTCTTTATAGACTGTACCATCATCAAAAGGAACGACGCCAAGTAAATCGGGAGACAATTTCACGATGTTGCAATGCCCCCATCCTCCATAATACATATAGCAAGTACCGTCGTCATCGCGGAACACAAACTGGTCGATGGGCTGTGCGCCATTCACAATCTTATCAATCAAGGGCTTGCCCAGCACATCTTTGAAAGGGCCTGCCGGATTGTCTGCCACAGCCACCCCGATACCGCCAATCTCAGAGTTGTTCTGTATGTCGTTTCCTCCGAAGAAAAGATAATAGCGGTCATTGGCCTCGATGACAGCCGGCGCCCACAAAGCACGGCGCAGCCATGGGATATTTTCCTTTGAAAGCACACGTGGATGCTTGGTCCAATGCACCAAGTCGGGCGAAGAATAAGCATCCATAAAAGTCTGTTCATCATAAGGAGCGGAATATGTAGGATAAATCCAGAATTTCCCGTCCAGCACTACCCCCTCAGGGTCGGCATACCAACCGGGGAAAACCGGATTGCCGCTACGTTTCTTTTGAACTTCCTTGCCAGATTGCGCGTAAAGAGAAGAAAAGGCACAAAACAATGCCAAACAGTAAATAGTAAGTTTCTTAAGTTTCATGGTAAATAGGGTTTTCAAACAATGATTTATCGCAAGAGAGAGAGGGTGAATTCTAAGTCCTCTCCAAACAATATCTATAAAATCTTACCCAAGTTTACGAACATTAACGTATCCTTGGGTAAGTTTGTATATAGACATAACTACTCTTCAGAAGTGTATAGCTACTTCCTAAA
>NZ_JABXJH010000070.1:0-15617 GCF_013373675.1 Bacteroides sp. L10-4 | reverse complement strand
TTTAGGAAGTAGCTATACACTTCTGAAGAGTAGTTATGTCTATATACAAACTTACCCAAGGATACGTTAATGTTCGTAAACTTGGGTAAGATTTTATAGATATTGTTTGGAGAGGACTTAGAATTCATCCTCTTCTTTTATGTTCCATGTTATCAGTCAAACAGACTTCTGAACTTCTTGAATATCTTTTCTTTAATCGAAGTATTCGGCTTGAAGTTATCCGATGTCTCCATCTCTTCCAATGCTTTTTTCTCATCCTTACTCAGCGTTTCGGGTATATATACGCTGATGTTTGCCAATAAATCTCCCGTACCGTATCCGTTCACGTTGGGTAAACCTTTGCCGCGCAGGCGGAGTACTTTTCCCGGTTGCGTACCTGAGTCAATTTTTACTTTCACCTTTCCGTCAATAGTAGGAATTTCGACCGCACCACCTAAGGCAGCTGTCGGGAAACTGAGGAGCAAATTGTAAATCAAGTCGTTTTCGTCACGTATCAGGTTCGGATCTTGCTCTTCCTCTATAAGAATCAGCAGGTCGCCCGGCACACCGTTGTGCTTGCCTGCATTTCCTTTTCCTCCCATAGAGAGTTGCATGCCTTCTGCGACACCTTTCGGGATTTTTACGGTTACTACTTCTTCACCGTATACAATACCCTCACCGGCACACTCCTTACACTTGTTTTTGATGATTTTACCTTCACCGCCACAAGTCGGGCAAGTCGTTCTTGTTTGCATGGTGCCGAGTATGGTTTGCTGGTTACGGATTACCGTGCCGCTGCCGTTACAAGTCGGACATGTTTCAGCACCGCCGTCGCCTTCGGCTCCCGTACCATGACAGTGGGTACAAGGCACGTATTTCTTCAGCTTGAATTTCTTTTCCACACCGGTAGAGATTTCCTTGAGGTTCAGTTTTACCTTGACGCGCAAGTCCGAACCACGGTAGCGGCGTTGTTGTGTACCGCCGCCTCCGCCGAAACCTCCGAAACCTCCAAAACCTCCTCCACTGTGTCCGCCGAAGATATCACCGAACATGGAGAAGATGTCGTCCATGGACATACCTCCGCTGAAGCCGCCAAACGGACCGCCATTACCGGCGGCACCACCCAGTCCGGCATGACCGAACTGATCGTAGCGGGCACGCTTGTCCGGATTGCTTAGTACGTCATATGCCTCTGCCGCTTCCTTGAATTTTTCTTCGGCTGTTTTGTCGCCCGGATTCTTGTCCGGATGATATTGGATGGCTTTTTTGCGATAGGCTTTCTTTATTTCTTCTGCCGTTGCTGTCTTTTCGACTTCCAATACTTCGTAGTAATCTCTTTTTTCCATACAGTTTTATGTTATTCTCCGACTACCACTTTGGCATGACGGATCACTTTGTCGTTTAGGATGTAACCGGTTTGTACACAGTCCAGAATTTTGCCTTTCAGTTCTTCATTGGGTGCCGGAATCACGGCGATGGCTTCGTGATAGTCTGTGTCGAGCGGTTGTTCTTTTGTCTCTACCACTTTAACACCGTTTTGTCCCAGTACAGACATGAATTTGTTGTAGATAAGTTCAACACCTTCTTTTACGGCAGCTACGTCGGTGGCTGTTTCCATGTTTTTTAGGGCGCGTTCAAAGTCGTCCACAATGGGCAGGATGCTGCTGATACTTTTTTCACCACCGTTCAGGATAAGTTCTGCTTTCTCCTTCATGGTGCGTTTGCGGTAATTGTCGAACTCGGCAGATAAGCGCAGATATTTGTCCTTCTGCTCTTCAATCTGTTCATTTGCCTTTTCCAGTTCCTGGACGAGCTTTTCTTCTTCTGTCAGGGGAGCCTCGTTTTCTTGTGAAGCTTCTTGTCCTACGGTTTCTTCGTCACATTCGTTAGGAGTAGCTTGAGTTTTCAACTCCTCTTCCTGGTTGTTTTCTTTTTCTTTCGGATTCATATTGTTATGCTTGTTATTCTTGTAAAATGATTTTGCTTTCATTGCTGTTAAGGGTTTAAGTTAATATGATACCAGTGCCCCAGCAAAAACTTTGCCAAAACGGATGTTTTTGCCGAAAATGCTGCAAAGGTAATACTTTTATGCCAGATTGACAGCGCTTCCCAGTGTCTATTCATGGAAAAAATAACTATCTTTGAATAAGATAGGCGGTATCTTAGCAAAACTTTTTCATGCGAGCATGAAAGTTTTACGTTCAATTTGCACTATCTTTGCATTCGCAATTCGCAGACTAATTAGGTATTATATAGTAAATTGTAAATAAATAAATCGTAAATATAAAGATGATTACAGTCTCTAATGTCTCAGTACAGTTTGGTAAAAGAGTGTTGTTCAATGACGTAAACCTGAAGTTTACAAGTGGTAACTGTTATGGTATCATCGGTGCCAACGGTGCCGGAAAATCTACATTTTTGAAAGCGATTTCCGGGGAACTGGATCCTACGACGGGTTCCATCATGCTGGCTCCGGGAGAGCGTCTTTCCGTTTTAAGCCAGGACCACTTCAAGTGGGATGCTTTTACAGTGATGGACACAGTGATGATGGGACACACGGTGTTGTGGGACATCATGAAGCAGCGCGAAGTGCTGTATGCCAAAGAGGATTTCACGGACGAGGATGGATTGAAGGTTTCCGAATTGGAAGAGAAGTTTGCCGAGCTGGACGGATGGAATGCCGAAAGTGATGCCGCCGCCTTGCTGAGTGGCTTGGGTATCAAGGAAGACAAGCATTATCTGTTGATGGGTGAGTTGAACAATAAGGAAAAGGTGCGTGTCATGCTGGCACAGGCTCTTTATGGAAATCCGGACAACTTGCTGCTGGACGAGCCGACCAATGACTTGGACATGGAGACTGTGACCTGGCTGGAAGATTATTTGTCGAACTTTGAACACACTGTACTGGTTGTGAGTCATGACCGCCACTTCCTCGACTCCGTTTGTACGCATACGGTAGACATTGACTACGGAAAGATTAATCTTTTTGCCGGTAACTATAGCTTCTGGTACGAGTCCAGCCAGCTGGCGCTTCGTCAGCAGCAGAACCAGAAGGCAAAAGCCGAGGAGAAGAAAAAGGAATTGGAAGAGTTTATCCGCCGTTTCAGTGCCAATGTGGCAAAGAGCAAGCAGACTACCAGTCGCAAGAAGATGCTGGAGAAACTGAATGTGGAAGAAATCAAGCCATCGTCCCGTAAGTATCCGGGCATCATCTTTACGCCTGAGCGCGAACCGGGTAATCAGATACTGGAGGTTTCCGGTTTGACAAAGACGCTGGAAGATGGTACAGTGCTGTTCCGCGATGTCAACTTCAATGTAGAGAAGGGAGACAAGATTGTATTCCTTTCCCATGACCCGCGTGCCATGACTGCTCTGTTCGAGATTATCAACGGGAATATGAAACCGGATGCGGGTACCTTCAACTGGGGGGTGACTATTACTACCGCCTACCTGCCGCTAGACAATACTGCATTCTTTAATACAGACCTGAATCTGGTAGATTGGTTGAGCCAGTTCGGTGAGGGCAATGAAGTCTACATGAAGAGCTTCTTGGGACGTATGCTTTTCTCCGGAGAAGAAGTTTTGAAGAAGGCGAGCGTATTGTCGGGAGGGGAGAAAATGCGTTGTATGATTGCGCGCATGCAGCTTCGTAATGCCAACTGCCTGATTTTGGATACACCGACCAATCACCTCGACTTGGAATCCATTCAGGCATTCAACAATAACTTGAAGACCTATAGGGGCAATATTCTGTTCTCATCCCATGACCATGAGTTCATTCAGACGGTTGCCAACCGTATCATCGAGCTGACTCCGAACGGTATCATCGACAAGATGATGGAGTATGATGAATATATCACTTCGGACCACATTAAAGAGTTACGTGCACGTATGTACGCAGCTAAGTGATAACGCTAAGAACTAAATAAGCATATTTTAAATCGTTCCATCATGAGGAAAAAATCGTTCCACCATGGTGGAACGATTTTTTCGCCACGGTGGAACAATATTTCCGTTATGGAAGAACGATTCTTCCTCCGTATCTATTTTGCTACTGAACCATTATAAGCTGAATATCCGTATCTTTGTAGCAAAGAAAAAGACACTCCTTGATGGAATGGGACACTTTTCTAAAAGAATGATAGAATTAGGCGAAAAGGTCTATTCCACAGACCTGATAAATCGTGGCTGTCATTAATTAGGGAGCATGCCTTTGTTTTTGTAACTTTCCGTACTTGGCGATGATACTCCTCGACAGTATTGGTGGCATATAGTTATGAAATCTGCTTTACTTTTGCTGCCGACATGATGCGGAAAGAGAATAGGGAGCTTGTATTGCCTCCCATGTGCTGTACCAACATCTGACAGATGGGCAATCCTAGTCCGGTGCCTTGGGCAAAATTGTTGAGCTTGACAAAGTGGCCGAATACGCTCTCTTGCTTGTCTTGGGGAATACCGAGTCCCGTATCGGATACGTAGAAATAAAGCGGAGTAACATATTTAAATTGAAATGTTACTCCACTTCTCATTGAGATGTTGAAAGATGTGTTTTCAGGAGATTTAGTTATTTTCTTTTTTAATGTCTATGGACATGAACCGTTCACCGTCATATAGACTTTTGACACGGATGTTCACTCCTTTTTTATCTTTCAGCTGTTCTGCTATATTGGCCAGCTTGAAGGAGGCCAGTCCGGTGCCCAGTGTGAGCTGGCTGTCATTGTAGGCATTGTGGCGGAATTCGAGATTTACGTAATCCGGTTTGTCGTTTTCGCCGGCGGATGCTTCGTTGATGATCAGGTTCAGCATGTGCTTCTTGTCCTTGTTATTGCTGTGGTAGAATTGGTATTTGATGTTCAGATACTCGCCCGTAATCCATAAATCCGTAGCGTTGATGTTGTCGTCGCCGATACTGTCCGCCTTTTCGGCAGGCATGGAGTAGATGTCTTTGGTCAGAATGTTCTCTATGTGCTTTATTTGGGCATTGTATTCGTAGCCCGGAAGTTTCTCCTCCAGTTCGTGGAAGTAGATGAAAGTTCTCTGTCCGTCTATTACGGCATAGTTGTGAACATAGGTTGTGTCACTGGGATATAGTTTACTTCCTTCGTCCAGTGAGAAATAGTAGTCCTTTCCTTCAATGACCTTCACCGTGCCTACGGCGAACAAAGCATTTTTGTCATCCCAATCGTCCAGACATGACTGCAATACAGCGGCAGTAAGAAATAAAAGCACGGATGTTGCCAATGTCATTCTCAGTTTCTTCATAAGTGGTAGGTTTTAGCTCTTTTTCTGTTTAAAACTTATTTTTGTACTCAGAAAATGCGGTGAAAAACTAAATACTGCGTAGTATATTGTTAAAGAAATGAAAGTATGATTTTCTTCTCTGTCTGATGCAGTAATTTTGTATCAGTTGCATTTTTAAGGTAAAACACGTGTTAAAAGAAAGAATGGAAGAACAGGAATTGGCAGAACACTGTAGACAAGGAGACAATCTTGCCCGCAAAGAACTGTATGAGCGCTATGCGGGACGCATGTTCAGCGTATGCCTCCGTTATGCAGGTAGCCAGGAGACTGCTCAAGACCTGATGCATGACGGTTTTCTGAAACTTTTTGATTCTTTCGATAAGTTCACTTGGCGGGGAGAGGGTTCTCTGCGGGCATGGATGGAACGCGTAATGGTGAATACGGTATTGCAATATTTGCGGAAAAATGATGTGATGAATCAGTCATTGCCCTTGGAGAATGCACCCGAAGCTTATGAGGAACCGGAAGGTTCGTCAATAGATGCCGTTCCTCAAAAGGTATTGATGCAGTTTATCAGTGAATTGCCTGCCGGCTACCGTACCGTATTCAACTTATATATTTTTGAAGAGAAATCCCATAAGGAGATTGCTCGACTATTGGGAATTAATGAAAAATCCTCTGCCTCGCAGTTGACGCGTGCTAAAGCGACTTTAGCGGCAAAAGTACGTGAGTGGATAAAAAGAAATGATTAAATGAAGGAACGTATGGAAGATGAATTGTGGTTGGAAAAGATAAAAGACAAGCTGAAAGACTATTCCGAACCGTTGCCGGTTGCCGGATGGGAGCGGTTGGAGAAGGAATTGTCCGTTTCCGGAACTCCGATAGCCAGACCGCATAAGATGATACCTTTCCACCGCTGGGCGGTGGCTACGGCAGCAGTGTTGTTGGCGGCAGTATCGTCCGTCAGTCTGTGGCTGTTGCAGAGCCCGATAGGTAATGAAATGCGGCATACGTCAGTGCCTGCCTGGGCTGTGGTTCCAGACGTCTTGCCGGAACAGATGTTACCTGCTGTACGGACTAATTCCGTAGAACCTGCTTATCGGGCATATGGAAATGTATCGGCATCCGAGAAGGAGGCAAGTCGCCCTTTGGTTGCACGACATGTCGGAATATGGGTTAACGAAGAACAGAGGGAGGAAATGTTTCCGGATGAAACGGCAGATGAGACTGCCGGTGTCGGACAACAGACAGAGGAGCTGCTAGTGGAAGATGCGGGCCATGAAACCACAATGCCGACAGAGGAACCGGAGAGGACAAGGGAAGACCGCTACCGTCCGTCCGGGCGAGACAAACTGCATCTTCCGGAAAGAAACAGTTCTGGCAGGGATGCTAAAGGATGGGCAGTGGGTTTGTGCGTAGGAAACACGGGAGGCTTTTCGTTGGTTAATGAAGGGGAGGCGAATGTCATGTCGAATAGCATGCCTGAAAGTCCTATTTATGGCGGTAATGTGGATTTGTCCTCTACGGCCAATGGTATTGTTACCATCCCCGATGGGCAGGAACTGGTTTTCAAGGACGGTATGCCCTATCTTCAAAGGCATAAGAAAAAGATTGCGGACATTGACCACAAGCAGCCGCTCAACTTCGGAATTTCGGTACGTAAAAATTTGGCGAAAGGCTTCTCTGTGGAAAGTGGGCTGACGTATACTTATCTTGCTTCTGACGTAAGATATGAGGGCAGCTCGGAAAAGATAAGCCAAAAGCTGCATTATATTGGCATCCCGGTACGGGCCAATTGGAACTTTGTAAATACGAAGAACTTTGCGATGTATGTTTCGGCGGGTGGTGCCATTGAAAAATGTGTGTATGGCAAGATTGGTACTGAGAGTGAAACAGTGAAACCGGTACAGCTTTCTGTCATGGGTGCTGTCGGTGCTCAGTATAACATAAACGATAGGGTGGGCTTGTATGTGGAGCCGGGAGTATCCTATTTCTTTGATGACGGTTCGTCTATACAGACCATACGCAAGGAGAACCCGTGTAACTTTACGCTGCAGGCCGGCATACGTCTTACTTATTGATGGCAAGCGGATGGGCAGGACAGACATGTTTTTGTCTACTTTCCTGCCGATTCAGAATCTTCTTAATAACTTTCGGCCGTGTTTCTCTTCGTTGGTGGATGAAGGGACACGGCTTTTTACTGAGAATCCGTGCTTCCGTTAACGGTACAGACGAGTAAGATAACCTTGATAGGAGGACTATCAACATCCCAGTACGATATGGCAGGTGCTTTGCTGCCACTACAGACCGGAACAAAGTGGTGACCTTGTATGTAGGCTGCTGAGGCTTCGGATGTCATTATCGTGACAGTGGGCGAGAGATTCGGTCAAGACGGTGTTTCGTCTTTATGGTAGGCGGCAGTAGTGACGATGTGCGGCAGATTACCTATGACTTGAAAGAATAGGATTCTTGTCCTATAGAGGAAAGGCTGTTCGGAACCATATCCGGACAGCCTTGTTTTGGGGGACTTTTCAGTTGGTTACAACATTCGTGAAATATTCTTTGAACACTTTTTCTGCTCGTGCCAACTGTTCCGGGCTGTTTTCTTTCACTTCTTTCAGTTTATACTCCCATCCCATGGCTTCGTATTTATGAACGCCCAGACGGTGGTAAGGAAGAATTTCTACCCGCTGTATCTGCTGGTATTTGGCAAGACTTTCGCCCAGCAGGCGTATGTCTTCTTCCGAGTCGCTGTAACCGGGAACCAGTACATAGCGCAACCAGAAGGGACGCTCATGCTCTTCTAGCCAGGCAGCAGTGCAGAGTGTCTGTTCGTTGCTTCGTCCCGTCAGCATGCGGTGGCGTTCGGGATTGAATTGCTTGATGTCCAGCAACACGAGGTCGGTCAGGCTGAAGAGTTCTTCCACTTTTTCATTCCAGATACCTCCGTTACTGTCCAGGCAGATGTGGATGCCGTTTGCCTTCAGTTCTTTGAAAAGAGGAATCAGTGCTTCTGCTTGCAAGGTAGGCTCGCCGCCGGAGAAAGTAATACCTCCTTTCTTCCCGAAGAATGCCTTTTGACTGACTGCCATTTGCAGAATCTCTTCCGGAGTGGTAGGGGTACCGCCTTTCACGTCGATAGTGTCCGGATTGGCGCAATACAGACAACGGAACAAACATCCTTGCAGGAAAACGACGAGCCGGAGACCCGGCCCGTCGAATGTTCCCATACTTTCGTAGGAGTGTACATTTATCATATTACATTCTTTCGTGGAATGAACGGCTGATGACTTCCAACTGATGCTCGCGGCTCAATTTCACGAAGTTCACGGCGTAGCCGGAAACACGGATTGTGAGTTGCGGGTACTTTTCGGGATGCTCCATGGCATCTTCCAGCATCTCGCGGTTCAGTACGTTTACGTTCAAGTGGTGGGCACCTTTGGTGAAGTAGCCGTCCATCATGGTTACCAGGTTCTCTACACGTTCTTCCGGTGTCGGGCCCAGTGATTTGGGAACGATGGAGAAAGTATTGCTGATACCATCCTGCGAGTCGCGGTAGCGCAATTTGGCTACGGAACTCAAGGAAGCGATGGCACCGTTCTTGTCACGCCCGTGCATGGGGTTGGCACCCGGAGCAAACGCAACGCCTTTGGCGCGTCCGTCTGGAGTGGCACCGGTCTTTTTGCCGTACATTACGTTGGAGGTGATAGTCAGCAAGGAGAGGGTAGGACGGGCGTTCTTGTAGACGGGCAGCTTTTTTAGTTCTTCGCTGAAGTAGTATACTAAATCCACGCCGAGGTGATCTACACGGTCATCGTTATTACCAAAGCAAGGGAAAGAACCTTCCATATCAAAGCCCTCTGTCAGACCAATGTCATTACGGCGGGCGGTGACTTTGGCATATTTGATGGCAGAGAGGGAGTCGATGGCGATGGAAAGTCCTGCCACACCGTAAGCCAGATTGATGCGCGGGTCGGTATCTATGAATGCCATCTGAGCCTTTTCGTAGTAATACTTGTCATGCATGTAGTGAATAATGTTCATGGCTTCGTTGTATACGCGGGCAATTTCAGTCAGTACCTTCTTGTAGTTGGCCATTACTTCCTCGAACTTCAGCGTGTTGCCGGTCAATACAGGAATACCTTTCACCATGACGGTTCCGGTATTTTCGCAACGTCCGCCGTTGATGGCGAGCAGCAATGCTTTGGCTAGGTTGGCACGTGCGCCGAAGAACTGGATTTGCTTTCCGATGGCTTGGTAAGATACACAACAGGCGATACCATAATCGTCGCAGTTGCGCACTTCGCGCATCAGGTTATCATTCTCGTATTGGATAGAGCTTGTGTCTACGGAAACTTTGGCACAGAAATCCTTGAAGCCTTCCGGCAATTCCGGGCTCCAAAGTACCGTCATGTTCGGTTCGGGAGAGGGACCGAGATTGTATAGGGTTTGCAGAAAACGGAAAGAGGTTTTGGTCACTTTCACGCGTCCGTCGTTGAAACGGCCGCCAATGGCTTCGGTCACCCAAGTCGGGTCTCCGGCAAAGATGTCATTGTACGACTGCATACGCAGATGGCGTACCATGCGCAGCTTGATGACGAACTGGTCTATCAGTTCCTGTGCAAAAGTTTCGTCAATCTTGCCGTGAGCCAAATCATATTCGATAAAGATGTCGAGGAATGAAGAAACGTTGCCCAATGACATGGCAGCACCGTCCTGTTCTTTCACGGCAGCCAGATAAGCCATATATACCCATTGCACAGCTTCTTGCGCTGATGTTGCGGGGCGGCTGAGGTCGAGTCCGTAGTATTCGCCCATCACTTTGATGTCTTTCAGGGCCTTGATTTGCTCTGATACTTCTTCACGCAGACGGATACGGGCTTCGGTCATGGGACCTGTCAGATTGCGCAAGTCTTCTTGCTTGGCTTCGATAAGCCGGTCGATGCCGTAGAGTGCCAGACGACGGTAGTCACCGATGATACGTCCGCGAGCATAGTTGTCGGGAAGACCGGTCAGGAATCCCAATGAACGGAAGGAACGGATTTCTTCGGTATATACATCGAATACGCCGTCGTTATGTGTTTTGCGGTAATGGGTGAAGATGTCTTTTACTCTATCGTCCACTTCCACTCCGTTTTCACGGCATGCCTTTGCTACCACGTTGATGCCTCCGAAAGGTTTGATGGAACGTTTCAACAGTTCGTCAGTCTGCAAACCGACAATAAGTTCATTGTCTTTATCAATATACCCGGCCTTGTGAGAAGTGATGGTAGACACGGTGGTATTGTCTAGTGAGCGGACGCCATTGTTGTTTCTTTCTTCTTCAAGAGCCTTCAGACAGATGTCCCAGATACGTTTGGTACGTTCGGTAGGTCCCTGCAAGAAGGATGCATCCCCGGTATAGGGTGCGATGTTTCTACTGACGAAGTCACTGACATTGATTTCTTTGCTCCAAAGCCCATTGGTAAAGGTTTTGTTCAATTCCATAAAATTTGTTTTTGTTAGTAGGTTAGATAATGTTATCCTTTAGAGCGTGCAAAAATACTGAATAAATTCCGTAATTTTATAAGAGAGATTACCCTTTTTATGTTGAACAGTATAAAATAACTGTCATTAGGTAGTGAATGTCTGTGGAAGTGGAGATGTTAATACTTTCTTTAATATATGGTTTATGAACAGAACAAGAATCGGATAATAATCTGCATTATTTACAAATGATGTAGGTTTAAGGAACAGTCGTATTCTGAACCTAATTCAGTCGTATAGTGAATGCCATTCAGTCGTATACTGAATAGGGTTCAATCGTATACTGAATGTGGGTCTTTGTAAGTGTGTTGATAATCAGTCGGTTGTAGAATGTTATATTGTCTTTGGTACATTTTAACAAATAGTCTAAATGCTGTTATGCTGGTTTCGTAGTGGGTATGAACAAGAATTTTGCTATAATTGCTCTTTTTTTGTGCAGAAAAGTTTGTAGAATAAAAAATGATTTGTACCTTTGCATCGCTTTAAGAGAAAAGCTCTTCTTGAAAGAGGAGTTTGGAGAGGTGGCAGAGTGGTCGATTGCGGCGGTCTTGAAAACCGTTGTACTGCGAGGTACCCGGGGTTCGAATCCCTGTCTCTCCGCTGAACTTACTGGACAGAAATGGACAGTAAACGGACAAAAAGCTACAAATCAATGATTTGTGGCTTTTTTTATTACCCGAAAGTCCTGCTTCCAAGACTTCAAATGTACGGTAAAAGACAAAGTTTCGTTACTAAATCGTTACCTATTCCCCACCGGACAAAAACGGTAACGATTTGTCCATAAATGACCTGATAATGACTTGATTAGTCCATAGTCTGCATAACTCAAAAACGAGAGGTAAAAAGTAATTTTGCAACTAAAAAAAGTGAGTTATGAAATCGACATTCAAGGTTCTTTTTTATTTGAAGAAAGGTTCTGAAAAGAAAAACGGCGAGGTAATGATTATGGCACGTATCACCATTGACGGCAAACAGTGCCAGTTCAGTACGAAACAGAGCATCCAGCCCGGTAACTGGAGCATTGCCGCAGGCAAAGCCAAAGGCAGGGATGCCGGAAGAATAAACGCCCTGCTGGACGACATACGTTCTTCCCTGAACACCATTTACCACGAAATGCAGCGGCGTGACAACTACGTGACCGCCGAGAAAGTAAAGAACGAGTTCTTGGGACACAGCGAGAGCCACGAAACAATCCTTTCATTGTTCCAAAAACACAATGACGATGTGAAGCAACTTGTGGGCATATCCAAGACGATAGCGACCTACCGCAAGTATGAAGTGACCCGCCGCCACCTCGCTGAATTTATCCAAAGCAAGTACAACGTATCGGACATATCCATAAAGGAGATAAGCCCGATGTTCATTACCGATTTTGAGTTGTATTTGCGTACCGCCTGCAAGTGCGGTTACAACACCACCGCCAAGTTCATGCAGTTCTTCAAGCGCATCATCATCATTGCCCGCAACAACGGCATACTGGTGGGTGACCCGTTCGCCAGCTACAAAATCCGGCTGGAAAAAGTGGATAGGGGCTACTTGACGGAGGACGAGATAAAAATTATCCTTAAAAAGAAAATGGTTTCCGAACGGCTGGAACACGTCAGGGACTTGTTCGTCTTTTCCTGTTTCTGCGGTTTGGCTTACAGCGATGTCGCCAACTTGCGGCAGGAGAATATCCAAAAGTCCTTTGACGGCAACCTTTGGATAATCACCAAGCGGGTAAAGACCAACACGGACGTTAATGTTCCCCTGCTGGATATTCCTAAGATGATTTTGAAGAAGTACAAGGGCAAGTTGCCGGACGGCAAGATACTTCCCGTAATCAGCAATCAGAAGCTAAACGCCTACTTGAAAGAGATTGCCGATATTTGCGGTATTAAAAAGAACCTGACATTCCACCTTGCCCGCCACACGTTCGCCACGACCACCACGCTGTCAAAGGGCGTACCCATTGAAACGGTGTCCAAGATGCTGGGACACACAAATATAGAAACTACGCAAATTTACGCCCGCATCACCAACAGCAAGATAGGCAGCGATATGCAGGGGCTTGACAAGAAGTTTGTCGGCATCGAGAAAATTTACAAGGAAGTCGCCATGTGAGTTTTTAGTTACCTATATACTGTTGGTAACAGAACAGGTAACGATTTCGGTAACGAAATTCCACCTAACAAACTATATCCCAATAAAGTACATTCTTTCACCTTGCGGGCAGTCCACCGACTACCCGCATTTTTTATATCCTTTTCCCACTGGCACATTCCCCGAAACGCCAGCCGTGCGTGGCATGGCTGACTGTATTTCGTGAAAAGAGCCGTTGGAAACCCGCACAAGCGTACCGCAAGGTAAACTTGCCATACCCTTGCCTTTCCCACCCGCATGGAGTGTTCCCTAAAAGATGAAAGAGAACAGGCACTTTTCCCCAGTTTCCCTATCTGTAAATCTTCCTCTTACGCAGTCCCCCAGCCGGGACAGTCGTTTTAATCATTTCAATAGGCAAAGGTAGTTACGTGTTCTTCACGATTTTGCAAGGTCGAGCCGTTCCGGTTTGGCGAAAAAATCTTCCCTGCCTTGCGAGGTATTTTTTGCCCAAAACCTTGCAAACTCTAAACACTACCCTTTTGAGCCTATGTGAAACGAAAACGACCGACCCGACCGGAAGACGCATAAAAAAAAAGTCGGATTTACGGAAAACAGGAAAAAAGTTCAGTGAAACTTCAACTCCCTCACCTCTCGAATCCGCATAAAATTAAAAACTTAAAAATTACAGCAATATGGAAGCAACGACATTATCAGCAGCAAGCGTTTATGTAGGCACTTACGCCAAGTACAACAACGGTTCATTGTCCGGCGCATGGCTCGACCTTTCGGATTATTCGGACAAGGAAGAATTTTACGAAGCCTGCCGGGAACTTCACAAGGACGAGGAAGATGCGGAATATATGTTTCAGGACTGGGAGAACGTGCCGGAGGGCTTAATCGGCGAAAGCTGGATTTCTGAAAACTTCTTCGCCTTGCGTGATGCGGTGGAAGATTTGAGCGACACCGAGCAGGAAGCCTTTTTCGTGTGGTGTAACTATAAAAGCCATGATTTAGGCGAGGAAGATGCGGACGACCTTGTACGTGATTTCCGGGATGAATATCAAGGGGAATATGACGATGAAGAAGATTTCGCCTATGAAATTATAGAAGAATGTTACGACCTGCCGGAGTTCGCAAAGACCTATTTCGATTATGAAAAGTTTGCCCGTGACCTGTTCATGTGCGATTACTGGTTTGATGACGGCTTTGTGTTCCGTGCGGCATAACAACCAATCCGGGCGGGGTGTCAAAGCCCTGCCCGCTAAAAACAACCAAGTTTATAACCATAAAAGAATAAGACATCATGCAGTCACTTAACAAAAACGGGGTAAGCATCACCCAAACACCGGGAGAGGAAAAGTTTGTCAAATGCCGTTTGAGCGCATTTAAGGGACAGACATTTTACCAGTACGATTACCGCTATACCGATATGGAACTTTTCAGCACGGTAGCCAAAACGCTGGACGAGTGCCGCCGTAGGCGTGACGAATGGCTGGCGAAGAAAGAACAGAGTAATAACAAGTAAATTTTAGGGATATGAAAACGACAGAAGTAAACAGGGAACTAATCGGCAGGCGTTGCGAGTGCATTTTTACGGGCTTAATGGTAACGGGCGTTATCGAGGACACGGAAGAAAACGAACACACTAAGGAGGTAAAAGTACGCTTCGACCGCCCGCACCAGTGGGGCGATGATTTATATAATGATGTGTGGGCGTGGGGGCGTAAAATTGACGAGTTCGGCACGTTGCGCCATTTACAACTGCTGGAGGACAAACCGGACTTTCAGACAATGACGGTAGTTTTCGGTGAGCCAATCAGCCAAATAGACCGCAGTGTTTTTGAAGATGTTGCAACGTGGGGTGTCTGTTCCCTGCAAGGCTGGGTAAACAGCTATGAAAGTGTCAGGTTTGTAGCCATAGACGACCATACGGCGGTCATAACGGGCGAATATAACATGGAACAGGTAAAGGTGTGGTTAGAGAAATACACGTCCATAAAGAGCCTTAAAATCAGTTGATAGAGAACGGCGGCTGTTTGCCGCCGTTACTTTCTTCCGTGAGCCTGCCAGCGGGTGAAGAAAGTAACAAAGAAGCCGCTCGTTTCCCTATCATGGAAACAGCCCGCCGATGCTTCCCGGCGGGCTGTCTGCCCAATATTTACGCTTTGCGTATCATTGCGTATAAGGCTGGTATATATCCTAACGAACAGCCGCATGGCTATTCCGATTTTTCATCCTCACTGTTGTCATTATTGAACGAGAACGAAAGTTGCTGCATCTGTCCGAAGCTGTCGATAATATAAATGTCAATCGTCTGCTGGTCGGTCGATGCGGAAGTGTAATAGAGCCTGAATGTTTCTTTCTCCAGCGGGTAAAGGTCATTGGGCAGGAACACCGTGCCGTTGTCCATTTCCAGCTTCCCTTTGCCGTCCGGCTGAAAATAGCGTATCTGATAGGTAGTCGGCTGGTAATAACCGCCACGCACCAACTGGCAGCGTATTTCAGCGGTTTCACCTACTTTCAGTTTTTTGGGTACTGGCAGCGTTTCTATGCTGAACGGGTACGCCTGCTGAATATCCAAACTGTCATTACAGGCGGTGACAAGTACAAGGGCGGCCACGATGTAGCAGCCCATGATGATTTTATACATTACATTCTTCATATAAGTAATTCAGAAAAATAAATGAACATATCAGGCTCTTTTGGAGAAGTTGATAAAGTGGGATTTGCCCAGCCCCGCCAGGCCTCGATTGACAGCGTAGAACAGATTGTCAGTCGAGACATAATCC
>NZ_JABXJH010000007.1:0-99709 GCF_013373675.1 Bacteroides sp. L10-4 | reverse complement strand
AACTGAGCAAATACAAACTTGTCTTGAAACATATGCGGTCATAGTAAAACTACCGCAAAGATAAAATTTCAAGTCCGTTCGCTCGAAAAATCCATGTAACTAACTATATTTCAATAATTTCAAAGAACTTTTTCAGATTTTAATGGGACAGTAGTGAGCCTTTATGCAAGCCTAGCAAGCCGTTCCTTCAGCAATTCGCCATACTTTTCTTTTAATTCAGCACTTAAGAAAGAGTTTTGAATGACAGTTTCAAACTTAGGCAATAGTTTGATATACTTATTTATCAGTCGTTCCACAATCACATTCTCTATACCTAGTGTAGCTGCTGACCTAATAAAATCCTCTCTTTGAAGCTTTTTCTTCCGACCATTCAAGGTCAATGCCAATTCTTCATTATCCTTGGGATTAATGATAACTGCATTTAGCAAATCGTAAGCAGGAGTCAAACGTATTATATCCGCCACCTCATACAAAGAGAAGTTTTTCAAGTGCATATCGTTATTCCCTATCAACCAAGAGAAAAGCACCAACTCAAAGAAATTGGTAACATCCATTTTAGGTAAAGACGAGTATTTCAAAACAGCCTTGCCGACACGTTCATAACTGCTCTTGTATTTATGCTCTGTTTGCCTTTCGGTCAGTTGGCACATATCTTCCATCGCTATCTTCTCTCCGTCAGAAGTCCTGTCAATACGACGGGTAAGATAACATAGCGTATCATCTGCCATCCGCATTAGCGTATGGGGAACCACCTCAATACGTGCCACCTCTGCAAGGTGCATAGTTAAATCCTCGACCTCAGGCATCATTTCATATTGCAATGTCTGTGGCTTACAAATATAACCGCCCCATAGTCCGACAATAGTCAATCGCTTGCTACCCTCATGCTCATTCAAATGTAAGGATAATTTCGGCTGAACACCGGTTAAAGAGGTTTGGTCTTGAATGATTTGCAGAGCAAGCTGATCAAGTTGTTCTGTCGTATAATCAAGAACAGGCAATGTTGCTGTTCCGAAGAACTTCTTTATGCAAGCTGTGTGCATATCCTTTTCTCCTTTTAAGAGCGGACGATAACAATATAGACAATTACACATAGTGTCCCTCCTTTTCTTCCATTGGGATAACGCTTACTGCCCCGATACAATCTTTGCAGCATGTCAGCAACAACGACATCCGATCAAGAATACTGATGTCTGTATTCCGCAATGCAACATCCAACAGCCATCCCTCAGGAATCAAACCATCGAAGAATGGGAACAACACAGGACTTGTATACGCTTCCTCCTGTAAAGGCAATGTCAGGCTTACAGCCTTTGCCGTTTCCAAAGAGAGATATTCCGGCAAATAGCGGAATTCATATCCGGCATCGTTTTCTGTCAGAATACCAGCTAATTGGTCTTTATAAAATATATGGGCTTGTCTCATTAATTACTGTTTTTTTGAGTGGCAACCATTTCATAATTGAAAAAGTCAAGGAGCTGATTCACTTTATCGAGGCGTAGCGTTTCCTTGCCCTGTTCAAGGTCTCGCACAAAGCGCAACCCCACACCCGACTTCAACGAGAGTTCTTCTTGCGTCAGATTATATTGCTTTCGCAACATCTTGACCGTAGTAGAAAGATTATTCATAACATCGTACTTTATACCTTTTCGGGTACAAAGTTAGTACAAATATTCGATATTATATCAGTATGGGTATAATTTATTGTTTCGCTACTGCAATTATATCAGACAGGGTATAATACAAGGAGGATTGAGGCATTATTATTAAGGCTAAAAACAATTACAACGCATATAGTTTTACACTTTTCCAAGCGAATAAATCTGATTCGTTACACTTTTTCAAACGAATATAACCCATTGCTCTACACTTTTTCAAGCGAATCGAGGTGTCTTCTATAGAAATTTTCTGCTTCTATAACCCATTTTCTACTATCCAACACTTTTCAAGGAATAAAAATCACACCGCAAACCACAGAAATCCCAAGAAAACCACTACCTTTGTATTCAACAAGTGTTCTGTAACATACCTGCGGAAATACCCTATCACTCAATACCTTGTATCTGATAGCGGACATTCCATAAAAGGACTGAAAAGAGGCGGTACAACACGTATATGCAAAGCGATGAAATACAACGGTTTGCATTTGTCCCTACATTCTGTGTATTTGTCAAAACAGAGGTTGTACCGATTAAAATGAATGGTCACTGATAATCAGTGATGTAAATATGCTTGCAGGAAAGAACTGTGAATATCCACAGTGTGGATGACTTTCTTTTGTCTCCTGCTGGCATGGAAAAGTTGGTTTGTTATTATTTTCCGAATTGTAACGCGAATCCCAGATTGAAGAATGTGATGTTGTTTTTGAACCAATTGTGATTCACTCCGTCATCATAGCCGTCCGTGTTGTAAAGTCGTGCATCGGGGTTGGCAAACCAGTCTGCTGTCAGGAAATCACAGCGAATCATGCCCGAGAGTTTACGGCTGATGCGGAATTCATAGCCTGCAGCGAAAGTTATTCCACAATATCCTTTATGGAAAAGGTGTCCGTTCCGTTCACCGCGTTTATATGTCCGTTCCTGATAGTTCATATACCCGATGCCGAACGAGAGGAACAGTCCTTGATTCCCGTTGCTCCACAAGGGCCGGTATGTGATGTTGGGGCGTATGCAGTGCAGATGTGCCTTATCCGGCAGGCGTGCCATGCGTAGATAGTCATATTGAAGTCCTGCGGCAAATAGGGGCGTGATGTAGTAGCGGCCTTCTGTCATCAGGTCATATCCCACCCGGTTGCCATTCTTGCTGAAGAAGTCGTTGCGGTTTCCTTCTACATGGGGCAAGGAAACACCGCCACCAAGGATGATGCTGTAATTTTGCGGTAGGCATTCGCTTTGTGCCAGCATTCCTGTCACTCCGATGGAGAGTAGGGATAGACAGAGGAGGAATCGTTTCATTCTTTTTCTTGAGTTTTTTGAAGTATCGAATCTTTCTATCGCTTACCGTATAGCTTGTCTATCAAATCCGCCCGTCCTATCCGGCGCAGTTCGTTTATGATGTTCCTGCGTTCCTCTGGTTTGTACCAGAAGAAGAACTGGCGTTGCGCCAGCTTCTCGCGTTGCGTCTTGGCGCTGAACACCGGTTCCAACGTATAAGGATGGAAGCCCGTGTACCATGCTTCGGTGGCAACGGTCATGGGAGTAGGGGTAAAGTCCTGTACTTGTTCCAGATGGAAATCCAGGCGTTTGGTGATGACGGCAAGTTCAGCCATATCCTCCTCCTTGCATCCGGGATGGCTACTGATGAAATAAGGGATAAGCTGCTGACGCAGTCCTTCTTCACGGTTGATTCTGTCGAATATCTTCTTGAACTCACCGAACTGGCTGAACGAAGGTTTGCGCATGATGTTGAGCACGCGGTCCGAGGTATGCTCCGGAGCCACTTTCAGACGGCCGCTGACATGGCGGGCGATGAGCTCGCGGGTATATTCCTGCGTACTTTTGTCGGTGTCCGGATTCTTGCTCTGGTGCAGTAGCAGGTCATAGCGTACACCGCTGCCGATGAACGACTTCTTGATGCCGGGCAGGGCATCTACGGCATGATAGATGTCAAGCAGTGGACGGTGGTCTGTATTCAGATTGGGGCATACTTTGGGGTAGATGCACGACGGACGTTTACATTTTCTGCAGATAGCCTCATCCCGTCCCTTCATCCGGTACATATTGGCCGACGGACCTCCCAGGTCACTTAAGTAACCCTTAAAGTCGGGCAGCTCTGTGATGGCTTTTACCTCTTTCAGAATGCTTTTCTTGCTGCGGCTTACGATGAACTTGCCCTGATGTGCGGAAATGGTACAGAACGCACATCCTCCGAAACATCCGCGGTGCAGGTTGACGGAGAACTTTATCATGTCGTATGCCGGAATGCGTTTCCCCTTATATTTGGGGTGGGGCAGGCGTGTATAAGGCAAGTCAAAAGAATGGTCGAGCTCGGCTTCCGTTAAAGGGGGATAGGGGGGATTGACCACCACTGTCTGTTTGCCGGTCTTCTGCAGCATGCGCGATGCTGTATATTTGTTACTTTCCTCCTCGATATGACGGAAGTTGGCAGCTTCTTTCTTTTTATCTTTCAGACATTCTTCATGGGAAAAGAGGGTGATATCTCCTTCTTGTGCTACTACTTCCTTGTCAAGATAAACCATTTGAGGAATATCGGCGATGAGCTCTTTGAAGCTTTGGGCGTCCACTTGTGTCTGTTGGCGTTTCAGTCTCTCTGCAAGTTCCACCACCGGTTTCTCTCCCATGCCGTAGATGAGTGAGTCGGCACCACTGTCGAGAAGGATACTGGGGCGTACACGGTCTTGCCAATAGTCATAGTGTGTCAGGCGGCGCATGCTTGCCTCGATGCCGCCCAGTACGACGGGGACGTCGGGAAATAGTTTCTTCAATATGTGGGTATATACAATGGAAGGATATTCGGGGCGCATATCCGGACGTGCGTCCGGTGTATAGGCGTCATCACTGCGCAAGCGTTTGTTGGCAGTGTATTTATTGACCATCGAATCCATACAGCCGGGACTGATGCCGAAAAACAGACGGGGACGTCCCAGCTTCTTGAAGTCGCGCAAGTCGTCGCGCCAGTTGGGCTGGGGAACGATGGCTACGCGTAATCCTTCCGCCTCGAGGATACGGCCTATGACGGCAGCTCCAAAAGACGGATGGTCTACGTAGGCATCACCGCTGAAAAGTATTACATCCAATTCGTCCCAACCATGCAGCTCTACTTCTTTTTTGGTGGTGGGGAGCCAGTCTGTAAGGCGATATTCTTTCATTAATCCATTGTAAATTGTAATGTCATTCGTTCTCCGTCATAAATCTCACGGAAGCCTATCTGTTGCTCGGCAAGATACTCTTTCATATCATTGAAGGCAGTGGCGTCATCCATGATGATTTCCAGCTTCTCGCCTTTCCCGACCTCGCACATGGTTTTTATGGCAGGAATTAGAGGGCTGTAATGCTGTTGTCCGCAGGTGTCGATGGTTTTCATTTATTCTTCTTCTATGGTGTCTTGTTGGGAAAGCCATTGCAGATAGAGCTTGATGAGTTGCTGTAGTCCGAAGGCCTTCATGTTGTTGTGGTAGATAACGTCGATGCAGAGGTCGAGCAGGTCTTTGCTGTCTTCCTCTTGCGCGGCGATGAGAGAGCGGATGTTCAGTTTCAACTTGTCGAGTACGGTTTCTTCCACAATGCCATTGCTGTCGATGAGATGACGGAAGAGTCCGTATTTTTCGATAGTGGCAAGGTTTTCTTCTGAAACTTCTAAACTGCGGGTTCCGCTGGGATTAGCTTGTATGGTGTACATGTTGTTTAATGTTTAGTGGTTAATGTTTAATGATTAATAGAAGCAAAGATAGTTTTTTCACCACAGATTACACAGATTTCTACAGATTATTTATAGGGATTGCTGTTTTTCTCTGTATTACTCAACCTGATTTGTGGTGAGAAAGTGAAGTATGGAGGCCATAATTGCATTTCTGGACGTTTCTTCCTTGATGCTTTCAAAAGGGAATCCCATGATGAAGGTGCGGTAATCGCTGCCTTGATAGGCCACGGCGGCGGATGCGTTGTCGGTGGCATAGGTCATGACTGGAAAAGCGGGAGACATGGGCAGGATGCAATCGGGGGAAGTGACCGGATAGTCCTGCTCATTCGGTAGTCGGGGAAGGGTGAAGGTATGCCCCAGTCCCCGGACATTGATTTTGTCCCCGTCTGTTTTCAGAGAGTTGCCATGCCGGTACTTCAAGATATTCTGAATAAATTCTTTATTGCCCTGCGAGCTGTCCATATCGCTGCCTACGTAGGCACCGCTGACCAGGAGATGACCTCCCGACCGGCAATAGGAAGTCAGTATGCGCTGCATGGGCGAGGAGAATGTTTTGTAGTAGGTATTGCGTGCCGGATTGCTGGAATTGTCTTCTTTCTCCAGTCCGAGGATATAGTCTACTATCGGATAGTCTTCTAAAGAGAGGATACCTTTTTCCACAGCCTCATCGCTGCATGAGACGAAGCTGTAGTTTCCGGCGGCTTGTATGGCCTTGCCGTGTACGAAGGGGTAATCGAAAGTATTTCCGATGATTTTCATGCCTTCGTATTCCTCTCCACTCTCTCCCAGACGTTTTCCCGCTTCTTCCCGGCTGAAGTTCTGCTGGGCGCCGCAAAGGGAGATGTCATAGAGGTAAGGAACGCCGGGATCTTGCGACAGGTCGAAACCTGCAGCATCGGGAGTGTCTATGACGGCCGGCCCGCTGATACGGTCGAATCCGTTGACGATAAGTATCTGTCCTTTTTCCCGTTTGGCTTTATAGGCAGCAAGAATTTCCGAAGGGAAGCTTTCACCGCCCCGGTTCACGGCGGTTACTTTGAAGGAATAGATGATGCCGGGTTCTATTTTTACGGTATGGGACGGAGAACTGACACGTACGCCATTGTCAAATCCTCCGCGTCCGATACGTGTATATACAATATATTCGCGTGGCTTGGCAGTCGGCTCTAGCGGGTCTTCCTTGCCTTGCCAGGAAAGCTCTAAAGTATTTTCCTTTTTCCCGAAGCGGATGGCAAAGTGGCTGACGGGAAGCGGTTGGACTGCATACTCCTTGCCGTGCTGGCCGCATATATATTGCAAGATGGCTTTATAGAGCGCGCGTCCGACGATGAACTTGAAGTTGGGGTCATGCCCCAGACGCATATCTGCGAAGTTCTGGTGCGACAACAGTTCTACGATGGTGGAAGGAACGGCGGGCAGGCGCGTTTCACTGTAGTTGCGGTTCCATAGGCTGCGGCGTGTCCAGTCTACGTTAAAGGTGGAGCGGATGTCATGCTGCAACTGCGTCAGCAAGACGTCCGAGAGGTCGCGGGAGGCATGGCGGTCTGTACCGGCATTCAGCCTGCCGTTGTTGAAGTTGGTGGTATAAATGCCGAGAGTGCCTATAATCTCGTCTTCCTTGCTGAAGCCGGCATCGCTGTGCAGGGCCATACTCATTTCAAAGGGGATGCCCAAGCCTTCTTCCGTCGGATTGAATACTGATTTTCCTGCGAGATAATTCACTGTACGGGAACGCGCGTTGATGTCATCATTCATGTCATTGTTCCCCTCATAGCCTCCGTAGACAGAGTAAGGCATACCTGCCCATTGAGCAGAGTAGCGTGCACCTTCCAGATATCTGGGCAAGCCGCTGGCTTGTCCGCTGCGGGCAATGTTGCCCATGCCTCCTCCAAAGCGGACGGCATCGGCACAGACCACCCCTTTTTCCTTGCTTTCGTTGCTCAATACCACCATGCCATAGTCATTCCGGCCTTTGTCGAAAGTGAATGTGCCAAGGTATACCCATGTACCTCCTCCTATTTGCTGGTTCACCTTGAATTCCGTGACGCCTCCATTGTGGAATACAAGGTATTTGGCATCGCTTACGCTGCCCGGCAGTGTCTGATAAGATACGTATACGGCATATTCTCCTGTTCCCGGAATATCGGGCACCCATTCGGCAAAAGCTTTGTCTTTCTTCTTTTCAGTTTTGGCAAAGCGTGCCGTGCCGGTAAGGAAAGGGTTTTCATTGTCCTGATAGATTTGTTTCCGTTGGGCAAATCCGGGTCGGGAGGTCTGCTCCCAACGTGCTTTCCGGCTTTTTACATCCAGATAGAGGGAACCTTGTCCTCCATGTCCGCTCAGGCTACCGTCATTGTCTACAATGACTTCTCGCTTTTGTGTGTTCCTTTCGCGGGGAGTGAATACATTGGCTCCTGCATTCTCCAGCATGGGCAGAAGGTAGGGCAGGATGAACGACTGGGTGAACTGGTCTTCTGTGGTACAGAACAACCTGGGGCGTTGCCATCCCCATTTGTCTTTGTCATTAATGTAATATTTCCCGTGGCTTTGCCAAAGGGCGATGTGTCTTCCTTCCAGTCCTCGGGTAATTTCGTAGGGGCGCGAAGTGCGGGTTACCCAGGGTGTACCTTTGTATTCCAGGTGGCTGAACAGACGTGCTTTGTCTTTCTTCCCTTTCCGGTAGAGGTTGGGGATAAGCTCTTCGATGTTTTTCCCGTCAGCAAAGATGGTGAGGCCGAAGTTGTTCACCGGTCCCGGCAGGATTTGTCTCAGATATCGGTAAATGGCATCGACGGTTTCTGGTCGTAGAGGCTGGTAGGCAAAGCGCTCGTTTGCGTAGATGAACAATTTCTTTTTCCGGAAGTCGATTTGGAAGCTGTCCGGACGGCAAGTGCCTATGTTTATCGGGGAGGAATATTCATTGAAGAAGGTTTGCAGGCATTCTGCCACGTTCGATTGAATGTCTTGGGCAGACAGCCACGTCCCGTGTAGCAACAAAAGAAAGAAAAGAACAGGTTTTTTCATATTCGCAGTTCATTTTAGAGCTTGTTTGAATTTCGCTTGCCAGGTTTTTATTCGTCACATACCCGCTACGCTCCGCAGAAAAATATTAGAACAAACTTTTAGGGGATTAAAAAAGAGGTGCATAATCAGAGCGATGCACCTCTTTCCTGAATGTATTTATCTCGTTTCCGAATTTTCTTGTTTCAGCAGGTTATAGTGGAATGTATTCCACAAAGGCCTCCATTGCTTCATAGGAAGCAAGTCCGAGACTGTCATACAAGGCAGCTGTTCCGCGGTTACGGTCTTCGCTGCGTTGCCAGAACAGACGTTCGTCATTGCCCAAGAACGGTGCGCTTTCCATCTGCGACTGATGCTTCAGGATAGAGTTGCGTTTGGCACGCAATTCTTCCGGGCTGATGGGAACGGCCATTTCGATGTTTTCGATTTCCCATTCTGCCCATGCACCGCGATACATCCAGATGCGGCATTCCTTCAACCATTTGGCATCTTCTTCTTTTTCCAGGTCGATAGCGGCAAATACGGCATCCGTACAAACACGGTGTGTTCCGTGCGGGTCGGCCAGGTCGCCGGCAACGAAAATCTGATGGGGCTTCACTTCGCGCAACAGGTTGCGTACGATTTCCACGTCTGCTTCGCTGATAGGATTCTTCTGTATCTTGCCCGTTTCGTAGAACGGCAGGTCAAGGAAGTGGCAGTGATCCAAAGGTATGTTATTATATGTACATGCAGTACGTGCTTCGCCACGACGAATCAGTCCCTTGATGGTCAGGATGTCGCGCGTGTCCATGTCACCGTCTTTTTTCTCCTTCAGATACTTACGGATTTCGGCGTATTTGTCGTTGATAACCTGGTCCTCGCTGTTGTTGAAGATTTGGTTGAATCCGTTGATGAAGTGTAGGAAACGGATCACTTCTTCATCGCCTACGGCAATGTTGCCGGAAGTTTCGTAAGCCACATGCACGTCATGTTTCTGCTCTACTAGACGACGGATGGTACCTCCCATGGAGATAACGTCATCATCGGGATGCGGAGAGAACACGACCACACGTTTGGGATAAGGTTTCGCACGTTCGGGACGATAGGTGTCGTCTGCGTTCGGCTTGCCGCCCGGCCATCCGGTGATGGTATGTTGCAGGTCATTGAATATCTTGATGTTCACGTTATAGGCTGAACCGAACAATGCTAGCAGCTCACTCAGACCGTTTTCGTTGTAGTCCTTGTTGGTTAGCTTCAGAATGGGTTTTCCGGTGAGCTGGCACAACCAGACGATGGCGCTGCGGATGAGCTTGTCGTTCCATTCGCAGGAAGTTACCAGCCAGGGGCGTTGGATACGCGTCAAGTTGGCGGCGGCAGACAAGTCGATGACGATGTGCGCATTGTTGTGAGTCTGCAAGTAAGAAGCTGGAATGGTGTCGGTAACTGCACCTTCCACACACTCTTTTACCATCTTGGCTTTTTCTTCACCCCATGCCATCAGGTATACTTTCTTTGCGGCAAGGATAGTGGAAACACCCATTGTGATGGAACTGATAGGAGTACTTTCGATGCTGCCGAACATCTTGGAAGCTTCGTTACGTGAATCATTATCTAGCAGAATCAGACGGGTGGTAGAGTTCATGCGTGAACCCGGTTCGTTGAAACCGATGTTGCCTACGCGGCCTATGCCTATGATAGCGGCGTCTACTCCGCCGAAGCTTTCGATGCGCTGTTCGTACAGACGGCAATATTCAAAAATGATGTCTTTGGCAATCGTACTGTCCGGGCTGAAGATGTTCTGCCTGTCAATATCCACATGGTCGAGCAGCATTTCTTTCAAGGCATTGAGGTTGCTGTTAATGGCATCCGGTGCCAGTGGATAATATTCGTAAAGGTTGAATACGACTACATTGCGGAAACTCAAGCCTTCTTCTTTATGCATGCGGATGAGGGCTGCATATACGTTGCGTGGAGAGTTTCCTCCTGCCAGTGCCAACACACAGAAACGTCCCGCTTTTTGCTTGTCACGGATTAACTGTGCAATGTCAAGGGCAATCTGGTTGGCGCCTTCTTCGGCAGACTCGTAAATGTCTGTCGGTATTTTTTCCAGTCGGGTCAATACCGACCGTTCAAATGCATTCTCAGGCCTGTAGTATCTGGGGGATACTCTGTTGAGAGTGATTTGAGAGCTTAGATTGGTTTTCATAAATAGAATATTAATAAATGATTAAATATTGCACTGTTCTTTGAAAAACAAATATACGAAAAACAATGTTCATTCGCATGTCGTTGAAGATTAATTAAGAGATTGTATAGGTCTCCGGTACAAGTTTGCCCATGGCCCATACGGCTCTTACGTTCAAGTTTTCGTCCATGACAATGATGTCGGCATCCTTGCCTTTTTGGAGGGAGCCTTTGCGGTCGTATACGCCCATAATCTTTGCCGGGGTTTCAGAAGCCATGCGTACGGCGTCTGCCAACGGAATTTCAGCTTTTTGTACTACGGTGCGTATCAGCCGGTCCATGGTGGCTACGCTGCCGGCAAGGGCGGAATGGTCTGCAAGCTTGCAGACTCCGTCTTCGATGATGACGCGCGGGTCAAAGGCCTCCTGGCTGTCGCTTGCGGCGCATGCCAAGGCGTCGGTTATGAGGCAGGTGCGTTCTACGCCTTTTATCTTGTAGACCAGTCGCAGGATGGTGGGAGGAACATGGATGCCGTCGGCCACCACTTCCACCGTCATATCGTCCAGCAGATAGATGCTTTCTACTGTGCCTTCGTATTTGTACTCACGGCGTTTGTGGAAACCGGGCATTGCATTGTAGAAGTGGGTGGCATGGGTATAGCCTGCTTCGTAGGCTGTACGGATGTCTTCAAACTCCGCTTGCGTATGGGCTACCGATGCCAAAATGCCTTTGGCGGTGATGTATTTTCCAAACTGCATGGCTCCCGGAAGTTCGGGGGCAGCGTCCCAGCGCTTGATACAGGACCAGGTTTCCACGATAGGGATGTATTCGTTGGGGTCGGGACTCTTGATGTTCTCGGGGATTTGTCCGCCTGCCATCGCCATGTTCAGGTAGTGTCCTTCCAGATGCAGGCCAAGGATAGGGCTGTCTTTTTCTTCCATGAGCTTGGTGCAGGTTTCGGCTGCCTGCTCAATCATGGGAACGGTGGAGGAGGAGAGGGTGGGGAAAATGCTGGTTGTTCCATATTTCATATGGGTTTTGACGGCTACACGAAAGGCATCTTCAGTACATTCCATAAAGTCACGGCCTCCACCGCCATGGGCATGGATTTCCACACCGCCGGGGAGTACATACATACCTTTTACGTCTATCAATTGTGCACCGATTACTGCAAGGTCACAGTTAGTCACTTCCAATATTTTTCCGTCCCTGATGAGTACAGAGCCGTCTTTAAGCCATCCTTGCGGGGTAAGGATGCGGGCGTTGATAAGTTGAGTCAACATAGGATTTAGGGGTTAGAGTTATTAAATTAATCATGTCGTTGTTCTGACATTGTTTCAGAGGACAAAAATAGGCACTTTTTGGAGAATATGTACTCCTTCTTTTAGGGTATTTTCATTAAATACTCTAAAAAAAAGCAGATTTGGTGCATTTTGCAGGATGTCTCTTTCCTTAAAATGTGTTCTTATTATATAGAAGCGGAATGCTTATAGGGGTATACCGGGGTAAACTTACGACTGATATACTATTAAAAGGCTTTTAATGATGGTTCGCTATGGGAAGGAGATGGATAGGCGGACTTTGTGGAGGAAAAGGCATAGCTTCTATAAATAGGTTGCTAGGGGTATAATGAGGATAATCATGCAAAAATAAACCGTTCATCGCACTTTTTCCGTTTGGGTTTGTTATATTTGTATTTGTTTATAAACTCTAAAATATCAACGTATGAAAAGCTGGAAAGTAGAAGCAGCCATTATAGCCGTGGGGCTGCTTTTGTTGGGAATCAAGGTAAAAGGCGGTATTGACAATTTTGTGAATAAGGATCGTGTGGTCAGTGTAAAAGGACTGGCCGAAATGGAAGTGCCTGCCGACAAGGTGGTCTGGCCTCTTGTTTACAAAGACATAGGCAATGACCCTGCTCTGCTTTATGCCAATATGGAGAAGAAGAATGCAGCCATCGTGAGTTATCTTGAAAGCAACGGCATAGAGAAGGAAGAAATCAGCATTGCACCCCCCGAGGTGATTGACATGCAGGCTGAACGTTACGGTGACCGCAATGTGGTCTATCGTTATAATGCCACGTCTGTCATCACTGTCACTTCCAAGAATGTGGATAGGGTGCGTAGACTCATGTCCGGGCAAGCCGAGCTCTTGAAGCAGGGCATTGCCATCACAGGAGGAGACTACAAATATAACGTGTCTTATGAATTTACCGGTCTTAATGAAGTGAAGCCAAAGATGATAGAAGAGGCTACCAAGAATGCCCGTGCCGCAGCCGAGAAGTTTGCCAAGGATTCGGACAGCGAGTTGGGCAAAATCCGTAATGCTTCGCAAGGGCAGTTCTCCATCAGCGACCGCGATGCTTATACTCCTTATATAAAGAGCGTGCGCGTAGTGACTACCGTGAACTATTATCTGAAGAAATAACGAAACCGTCCGCATCTTTCCAAGCGGGGAACTTTTGCCTGAACTCCTGCAGGGAGGAAAGGCTGAGGGAGGCAGTGGCAGTCGCTTCTTTGTCATCGGGCACAGTGGCAAGCACTTCTCCTTTTGGAGAGTAGACCGCACTGCCTCCACAGTGTGGAGTGTCTCTGCCATCTCTGCCGATGCGGTTGACACCGCAGACATAACTGATGTTTTCCAAAGCACGTGCTTGCAGCAGGATGTCCCAAACCTTCCGGCGGGGAACGGGCCAGTTGGCGACACAAATCAAAAGGTCGTATTCATTGTTCCTGTTGCGACTCCATACCGGGAAGCGAAGATCATAACATACAAGCAACAGTATGTTCCAGCCGCGATACCGGATAATGGGACGTTGGTAGCCGGAAGTGAAATGCTCTGTTTCGTGCCCCATCCGGAAGAGGTGCCGTTTGTCGTAATGCATCGCCTTCGGGCGTAAGGAAGAATGCACGGTTGTAGTAGGATGGCTTTCCTCCTTCTGGAGCTGTCTCGTTGGCAATAAAGCTGCCTGCAAGAGCGAGTCGGTACTCTTCAGACCATCGGCGCAGCGTTGTGATAGTTTCTCCTGTTGTGGGTTCGGCCAAGCTGGCGGTGTTCATACTGAAGCCGGTGGAGAATGTTTCCGGTAAAACAACAATCTCCGTTGTTCCACGAAGAGTTTCTAACTTCTCGTGGAGACGACGGAGATTTTCTTGTTTATTTTCCCAGACGATGTCTGTTTGCAGAATGCTTATTCGCATGGCATGAATGCTTAATACCTGATTAGATATCTCCTAAATCAAAATTTTCGGGATTTTTCCCTTTAAAGTTCTTGAAATACAGTTTTATCTCGCGCATATCCTTTTCTATGTCTCCGGTAGGCATGACAGCTTTGGTAGAGGAGATGGTCTTGGAAGGATAGTCAATCCCGATAAGCATGATGGGTACTTGTGCTTTAAGCGCTATGTAATAAAAACCTTTCTTCCAGTTGGGATTGGCTTTACGGGTTCCTTCCGGTGTAATGGCCAGGTGGAAATGCTTGCTGCTTACAAACTTTTCGGTCATTTGGTCTACTAAGGAAGATTTACGTCCCCGGTTCACCGGGATGCCACCAACGGCTTTGAATATCAATCCCAGAGGAAAAAAGAACCATTCCTTTTTCATCATGAAGCTGGTCTTGCGGCCGATGGCGCCATAAAACAATTTACCGATAAATAAGTCCCAATTGGAAGTATGGGGTGCCGCACAAATTACACATTTGTCGTAGTTGGGCACCGTCACGTTTGTCTTCCAGCCCAGCAGGCGATAATAAATGAAGCTATAAAAGGCTTTCTTCATCTTATTTCAGCTTGCCCATTGCGTCAATGATTTCGTCTACCTTCGCATTGAAATCAGCACGAAGTTTTTTGTAGAAACCTTTTACATTTCCCGGCTCGGTGTGGCTGATGCGGCTTATGAATTCATCTTGCATTTTTAGAATTTCAGCCATCAGATTGTCGGCTTTTTGTTTCTCTATTCCAGGTATATATAAGCTGTTTACAAGACACTCTGTGAACAATTCACCCGCAATATAGTTTATATTCTTCTTTAGTTCTTTTCTACTTGCCATAATTTTTACGTTTAAAATGAATAATTTGAATTATTTTCGGTAAAGATAATGTTTTTCTTTGTTAGTGTAGAGCAAAAAAGGGTTTTTATGTGTTTTTAATTTAGTAATTTTGTGGAATTATTCCACAAACTGTGGACACATTCCACAAGAAAAAACAGAAGATGCCACCATGAATAAAAAAATGATTTTTTCTTTTATATCTGATATATAGATTGTTATATGTGATGGATAAGATGGTGATAGATTGGCATCGGATTTGTCTTAATAGAAAGAAACAGGGTTAAATTTAATAGACAAACAAACATGAGACAGTTTTTTACGAAAAAAGAATTGAAATTAAAGAAGAAGAGGTTGTTGATGATGGTTGTCTGCATGGCGGTATTGTTGGCAGGTTACTTTATTCTGACTTGGCCTAAGAAGGTTGAACCGGAAGCTCCTACCGTGATTGTGGAATCAGCAGAAAAAGGAGATGTGGAGATATATGGCGAGTACGTGGGGCGTATTCGTGCCCAGCAGTTTGTAGAGGTACGTGCGCGTGTGGAAGGGTATTTGGAGAATATGCTTTTTGCAGAAGGAACGTATGTCACCAAGAACCAGGTGCTTTTTGTTATAAACCAAGACCAGTATAGGGCAAAGGCCGACAAAGCCCGTGCACAGTTAAAGAAAGATGAGGCGCAGGCATTGAAGGCAAAACGAGATTTGGAGCGTATCCGCCCTCTTCATGCGCAGAATGCTGCCAGCCAGTTGGACTTGGATAATGCCCAGGCTGCCTACGAGACGGCAGAAGCTTCGGTGGCGATGAGTCAGGCCGATTTGGACCAGGCCGAATTGGAATTGGGGTATACGTTGGTCCGTTCTCCGTTATCGGGACATATCAGTGAAAGAAATGTGGATTTGGGAACATTGGTCGGACCGGGAGGTAAGTCTTTGCTGGCTACGATTGTGAAAAGTGATACGGTGCTGGTAGATTTCAGCATGACAGCATTGGATTACCTGAAAAGCAAGGAACGGAATATCGAGATAGGGCGTCAGGATTCTACACGTTCCTGGCAGCCGAACATTACAATTACTTTGGCGAATAATACTGTCTATCCTTATAAAGGCTATGTGGATTTTGCCGAACCTCAGGTAGACCCTCAGACCGGAACATTCTCCGTACGTGCAGAAATGCCGAATCCTGACAGAGTGTTGTTGCCGGGGCAATTTACAAAAGTGAAGCTGTTGCTGGATGTACGTGAGGGTGCTGTCGCTGTTCCTCAAAAGGCAGTTACCATTGAGAAAGGTGGTGCATATGTTTTTGTAATGCGCCGGGACTCTACGGTTGAAAAGCGTTTTATTGAGCTGGGACCTGAATTTGGTAACAATTGGGTAGTTGAGCGTGGTTTGGCTGCCGGAGAACAAATTGTGACAGAAGGTTTTCACAAGCTGACTCCGGGTATGAAAGTACGTGCCCAAGCTGCCGTTCCTAAAAAAGAGGGCGGGCAGACGAATGATTCTCTGAACAAGCAGGTCGTTTCTGAAACGGAGCAGACTACCCCGGTTGAGAATAAATCAAAGGACAACAACCCTTCAAAGTAATGATGTTATGAAAGTAAGTTTTTTTATAGACCGTCCGGTATTCTCGGCGGTGATATCGATTGTGATTGTAATTGTCGGTATCATTGGCCTGACCATGCTGCCGGTAGACCAATATCCGCAGATAACACCTCCTGTAGTGAAAATCAGTGCTTCCTATCCGGGAGCCAGTGCATTGACTGTTTCGCAGGCGGTGGCAACTCCTATTGAGCAGGAGATAAACGGTACTCCCGGTATGCTGTATATGGAGTCCAACAGTTCTAATTCCGGAGGTTTTTCGGCTACGGTCACTTTCGACGTATCCGCCGACCCGGATTTGGCTGCCGTAGAAATACAGAACCGTGTGAAACTGGCAGAGAGTCGTTTACCGGCCGAAGTGATTCAGAATGGTATTTCTGTGGAAAAACAGGCTCCCAGCCAGTTGATGACCATCTGTCTGACTTCCAGTGACCCGAAGTTCGACGAAATTTATCTGAGTAACTTTGCCACTATCAATGTGCTCGATTTGTTGCGCCGTATCCCCGGGGTGGGACGTGTTTCCAACATCGGCAGCCGTTACTATGCCATGCAGATATGGGCGTTGCCTGATAAACTTGCCAACTTCGGCCTGACGGTGCAAGACTTGCAGAATGCCCTGAAAGATCAGAATCGTGAGTCTGCTGCAGGTGTTTTGGGACAACAACCGGTGAAGGGACTTGACATTACTATTCCTATCACTACCCAGGGACGTTTAAGTTCGGTAAAGCAGTTTGAGGACATCGTGGTCCGTGCCAATGCCAATGGTTCCATCATCCGCTTGCGCGATGTGGCACGTGTTTCGCTGGAAGCCTCTTCGTATAGTACCGAGAGCGGAATCAACGGTGAGAATGCTGCTGTGCTCGGCATCTATATGCTTCCCGGAGCCAATGCCATGGAAGTTGCAAAGAATGTAAAGGCCGCTATGGAGGAAATCAGTGCGAATTTCCCTGAGGGAATGAGTTATGAGATTCCCTTCGACATGACGACTTATATTTCCGAATCCATTCATGAAGTATACAAGACGTTGTTCGAAGCGTTGATTCTGGTTGTACTGGTCGTATTCCTTTCTTTGCAAAGTTGGCGTGCGACGGTGATACCGATTGTTGCGGTACCTATTTCACTGATTGGTACCTTCGGTTTCATGCTTATTTTCGGTTTCTCTCTGAACATACTGACTTTGCTTGGATTGATTCTCGCCATCGGTATTGTGGTGGATGATGCCATTGTGGTGGTAGAGAACGTGGAACACCTCATGGAGACGGAGAAACTGGGTCCGTATGAAGCTACCAAAAAAGCTATGAACGGGTTGGCAAGTGCTTTGATTGCTACTTCATTGGTGCTTTGTGCCGTATTTGTGCCGGTAAGTTTCTTGAGCGGAATCACCGGACAGCTATACCGTCAGTTTACCATTACTATTGCTGTTTCCGTATTGCTTTCTACAGTAGTGGCTTTGACGCTCAGTCCTGTTATGTGTTCGCTCATATTGAAGCCCGACAGTGGAAAGAAAAAGAACATCGTTTTCCGTAAGATTAATGAATGGTTGAATCTGGGAAACCACAAATATGTGGCTGTCATCAACCGGGTCATCAGGAATCCTCGCCGATTGATGAGTGCGTTTGGTCTGGTACTGGTTGCCATTTTCATTATCCATCGGCTGGTGCCTACCAGCTTCCTGCCGACAGAAGACCAAGGCTATTTTAAGATTGAATTGGAATTGCCGGAAGGTGCCACTTTGGAACGTACCCGTGTAGTGACCGATCGTGCCGTGCAATACCTGGAGAAGAATCCGTACGTGGCATACGTGCAGAACGTCACGGGTAGCAGCCCCCGCGTGGGAAGTAACCAGGCGCGCAGTGAACTGACGGTTATCCTCAAACCCTGGGAAGAACGTAAGGGAATTTCCATTGATAAGATAATGGAGAATGTGGAGAAGGATTTGAAAGAATATCCCGAATGTAGAGTCTATCTTTCCACACCGCCGGTCATTCCGGGTCTGGGTACTTCGGGAGGTTTCGAAATGCAGCTTGAGGCACGCGGAGACGCAACGTTTGATGATTTGGTGCAAGCGGCAGATACGTTGATGTTATATGCCCGAAAGTACAAGGAGTTGGCAGGGCTTTCCTCTTCCTTGCAGTCCGAAATCCCGCAACTCTATTTTGATGTGGATCGAGACAAGGTGAAGATGCTGGGAGTACCTTTGGCAGATGTGTTTTCTACCATGAAAGCTTATACCGGTTCTGTCTATGTGAATGATTTCAATATGTTCAACCGTATATATAAGGTATATATTCAAGCCGAGGCTCCTTATCGCGAGCATAAAGACAACATCAATCTGTTCTTTGTGAAGGCGAAGGATGGAGTGATGGTGCCGCTTACCTCTTTGGGAAATGCTTCCTATACTACCGGACCGGGCAGCATCAAGCGTTTCAACATGTTTACCACTGCCGTAATCCGCGGTTCTGCTGCACAAGGCTATAGCTCCGGTCAGGCAATGGAGATTATGGAGCAGATTGCGCACGACCACTTGCCGGACAATATCGGTCTGGAATGGAGCGGTCTTTCCTATCAGGAAAAGAAGGCGGGAGGGCAGACGGGTCTTGTACTTACGTTGGTATTCCTTTTTGTATTTCTCTTCCTGGCTGCGCAATACGAAAGCTGGACGGTGCCTATCGCAGTGTTGCTTTCACTGCCGGTTGCTGCTTTGGGTGCCTATCTGGGTGTTGTGATATGCGGGTTGGAAAATGATATTTATTTCCAGATTGGCTTGGTGATGCTGGTGGGACTTGCGGCAAAAAATGCCATTTTGATTGTGGAGTTTGCCAAGGTACAGGTTGACAAGGGGGAAGACTTGATTTTGTCGGCCATCCATGCTGCCCAACTTCGTTTCCGGCCTATTCTGATGACTTCCCTTGCTTTTGTATTGGGTATGCTTCCTATGGTGTTGGCAAGCGGACCGGGCTCAGCAAGCCGTCAGGCTATCGGTACCGGTGTTTTCTTCGGAATGATATTTGCCATTGTATTCGGTATTGTGCTTGTACCGTTCTTCTTTGTGCTGGTTTATAAGGCAAAGGCAAAAGTGCAGCATAAAATCAAGAAAGACTGATTCACTTAAACAAAGACTGTTATGAAAAAAAATAAAATATATATCCTTTTGCTGCTGAGTATTTCCATATTCACTTCCTGTAAGGTCGGAAAGAGTTATGTCCGTCCTGAAATGTCCTTGCCGGACAGCCTTGTGCAACAGCAGGACAGTATCAGCATTGCCGACCAGCAATGGCAAGCTGTTTATACGGACAGTACTCTGCGCAGCTTGATAGACCGTGCATTGGAGTATAATAAGGACATGCAGATTGCGGCTTTCCGCGTCAAGGAGATGGCTGCCCAAAAGCGTATCAGTGTTGCCAATCTTCTGCCGCAGCTCACCGGAAAAGTGGAGGCCGAGCGTGAAGTGGATAATTATGGCGGTCATAGCCGTGATGTAGGCAATACCTATGAAGCCAAGGCATTGCTTTCCTGGGAACTGGATCTTTGGGGAAACTTGAGATGGAAGAAAGTGGCCGCCGTGGCCGAATACCTGCAAAGTGTGGAGGCACAGCGTGCGTTGCGCATGACTATCGTTGCCGAAGTTGCACAGGCTTATTATGAGCTGGTAGCCCTTGATACCGAACTGGAGATTGTACGCCAGACGCAAAAGGCGCGTGAAGAGGGAGTTCGCTTGGCCCGTATCCGTTTTGAAGGTGGACTGACCTCCGAGACCTCTTATCAGCAGGCACAAGTGGAGTTGGCCCGTACGGCTACGCTTGTGCCCGATTTAGAACGCCGTATCTCTCTGAAAGAAAATGATATCGCTTTTCTTGTAGGTGAATTTCCTACCCGCATTAAGCGTGTAAATTTTCTACAGGAACTGGATGTGCCGGAGTCTTTACCGGTAGGTCTTCCTTCCGATTTGTTGGAGCGCCGTCCTGATATTCGTGCGGCAGAGCAGCAGTTGAGGGCCGAGCATGCCAGAGTGAAAATTGCTTATACCAATATGTTTCCCCGTCTGGCGTTGACCGGACAGTTTGGATTGGAAAGTGATGTGCTGTCTAATTTTTTGGAATCTCCCTATTCCTTATTGAATGGTGCGATATTGGCTCCGCTTTTCGGTTGGGGAAAGAATCGTGCCGCCCTGAAAGCTCAGAAAGCTTCTTTTGAAGCCGAGATACATAGCTATGAAAAGACCGTACTGAATGCTTTTAAGGAGGCAAAGAATGCTATTGTGGATTTCAATAAAATAAAGGAAGTCTACCAGCTGCGTGCCAAACTTGAACGCTCTGCCAAAGGGTACGTGGATTTGGCACAATTGCAATACATCAATGGTGTTATCAATTATATGGATGTGCTCGATGCCCAGCGTGGTTATTTCGATGCTCAAATTGGAGTGAGTAATGCTATCCGTGACGAGCTTATTGCCATGGTAAATGTCTATAAGGCATTGGGGGGCGGCTGGCAAACCGAATGACGATTAGCGTTTTTATTTATCCGGTTATAAAAAAAGCAGGGGGTGTTGTTGCAATACCCCCTGCTTTTGTCAATAGTCAAGAATATTAATATCTTCTGGAGTTGTAACCGCCTCTTCTGTCGCGATTGCCGCCATTGAAAGATCTTTCTTCTCTGGGGCGTGCAATGTTTACTGAAATTTGTTTGCGGTCAAATTCGGCACCGTTCAACTCGTCAATGGCTTTTTGGGCGGCTGCGTCGTCCGGCATTTCTACAAAACCGAAACCTCTGGATCTTCTTGTTTCTCTGTCTGTGATGATTCTTGCAGAAGAAACTTCCCCGTACTCTGAAAATAAATCGTTTAAGTCAGCGTCTGTTGTGCTGAAGTTTAAACCTGAAATGTAAATGTTCATTTGAAATTTTAATTAATTGTAATTATTAAATTGGAGTATGGAGAATAATTATGGAAGAGACCGCCTGATAATAGTTATGTATTATAAAGAAGAACAATGCGATAATGACTCGTAACTCGAACTTTGCGACAAAGATAACACAATAAATCAGTTAATTGCTTTCTTTCCCTTTTTATTTTAGGATAAAAGACGATAAATGTCATTTTATACATTATTTCGGCCTCTCGTTTGCATATCTTACGAAAAAAAACGAAATTTGCGACGCTTTTAAACGGAACTTTACTAACACCTTTAAATAATTAAGAGAAATGACTAAAAGTGCATTGCAAATTGCAAGGGCTGCCTATCAGCCCAAACTTCCGAAAGCGCTGAAAGGAACTGTTAAGGCTGCAGAAGGCGCAGCTACTCAGTCTGTTGCTGATCAGGAAGAAATCAAGAAATTGTTCCCCAACACGTACGGAATGCCTTTGATTAAGTTTGAGACTACTGATGAGGCAGCCAACTTTCCCGCAATGAACGTGGGGGTTATCCTTTCCGGTGGACAGGCTCCTGGCGGTCACAATGTGATTTCCGGTATCTTCGACGGTATAAAGAAGCTGAACAAAGACAGCAAATTGTATGGCTTTATTCTGGGTCCCGGTGGCTTGGTTGATCATAATTACATCGAACTGACTGCCGAAATTGTCGATGAATACCGCAATACTGGTGGTTTCGATATCATCGGATCAGGTCGTACTAAGCTGGAGAAGGAAGAACAGTTTGAAAAAGGTTATGAGATTCTGAAGGAACTCAACATCAAGGCACTGGTAATTATTGGTGGTGATGACTCTAACACCAATGCTTGCGTACTGGCTGAATACTATGCTGCCAAGAATTATGGCGTGCAGGTAATTGGTTGCCCTAAGACCATTGACGGTGACTTGAAGAATGATATGATTGAAACTTCTTTCGGTTTCGATACGGCTTGCAAGACTTATTCTGAAGTAATCGGTAACATTCAACGTGACTGTAACTCTGCCCGTAAATACTGGCACTTCATCAAGTTGATGGGACGTTCTGCCTCTCACATCGCTTTGGAATGTGCATTGCAGGTACAGCCTAATATGTGTATCATTTCTGAAGAGGTTGAAGCTAAGGATATGTCTTTGGACGACATCGTGACCAGCATTGCCAAGGTTGTTGCTGAACGTGCAGCTCAGGGAAATAACTTCGGTACGGTTCTTATTCCCGAAGGATTGGTTGAATTCATTCCGGCCATGAAGCGTCTGATTGCTGAGTTGAACGACTTCCTTGCTGCCAATGCAGAGGAATTTGCCCAAATCAAGAAATCGGCTCAACGCGACTATATCATCCGTAAACTCTCTCCGGAGAATGCTGCCATTTACGCAAGCCTTCCCGAGGGTGTGGCACGTCAGTTGTCTCTAGACCGCGACCCGCACGGAAACGTACAGGTGTCTTTGATTGAAACTGAAAAATTGCTGTCTGAAATGGTGGGTACCAAGCTGGCTCAGTGGAAAGAAGAGGGTAAGTTCGTAGGTAAGTTTGCTGCACAGCACCACTTCTTCGGTTACGAAGGACGTTGCGCGGCTCCGTCAAACTTCGATGCTGACTACTGCTACTCTTTGGGTTATGCTGCATCAGCATTGATTGCCAACGGAAAGACCGGTTACATGTCTTCTGTACGCAACACTACTGCTCCTGCCGAAGAATGGATTGCAGGCGGTGTGCCCATCACCATGATGATGAACATGGAACGTCGTCATGGCGAAATGAAGCCGGTTATCCAGAAGGCTCTGGTGAAACTGGACGGTGCTCCGTTCAAGGCATTCGCTGCTCAGCGTGACCGTTGGGCTATGGAAACAGACTATGTTTATCCGGGTCCTATCCAGTACTTCGGTCCGACAGAGGTTTGCGACCAGGCTACGAAGACTTTGCAGCTGGAACAGGCTAAATAAGTTGACGCATCAACAAGTTGATAATAAAACGGAAGGGCGGTTCATTCCGCCCTTTCTTTTGATTTACTCATGGCAACCAAGACCTCCATAAATCCCCGGCGCAGAACTGCTGCCACCCGTCGCTCTTCCTCTCCCTCTTCGCGGAGTAAGAAGAAATCGCAGCCGCGTACCATGCCCGTATGGTTGCGCAATCTTTGGGCGGTCTGTATCATTCTTATTTTTTCTACCGGCTTTTACTGGTTTTTCATTCGTCCATACGCTTATCGTTGGAAGCCTTGTTACGGCCAGAAAGGATATGGTGTGTGCATGCCCTGCAACTATGAGGTGCATGGCATAGACATATCTCATCATCAGGGGAAGATAGATTGGGAACTCCTGGCACATAACAGAGAAGCCAAATTTCCCATCCATTTTGTTTTTCTGAAGGCCACCGAGGGCGGCGACCATGGCGATGATACGTTTACGCAGAACTTCGGTCAGGCGCGTAAGTATGGTTTTATCCGTGGTGCCTATCACTACTTTATCCCTAAGACCGATGCCCACAAGCAAGCCGATTTCTTTATCCGTACTGTGCAGCTGGCAAAGGGAGACCTGCCTCCCGTACTTGATGTGGAGACTATCGGCAAGCAGTCACCGCAGGAACTTAAAACGGCTGTCAAGACTTGGCTGGACAGAATTGAGTCTCATTATGGCATAAAGCCTATTCTTTATACTTCCTATAAATTCAAGAAACGCTATCTCAGCGATTCCATTTTCAATGCTTATCCTTATTGGATAGCCCATTATTATGTGGATTCCGTGCGCTATGAGGGCAAGTGGCACTTTTGGCAGCATACCGATGTGGGTGCTGTGCCCGGTATTGAAGAGGAAGTTGACCTGAACGTATTCAACGGGACATTGGAAAAATTGCAGGCACTTACTCTGCAAGAATAATCCTGGCACCACTGTACACAACACATTTCATGTGGCGACTATTTCATGCAAGTGTTCGTTATTGAACAAGTGTCCGTTATCGGACAGGATGTTAATATGTTATGAATCTCACAGTCAGTATATTACAATATTGGCATGCAACTTGTTTTTCTATTGCCCAAATAGCTGTGATATGATAAGAAAGTATTTGCAACAATCTTTTATGTTACTGAAACAAAATCCCTTGTTCAGTAGTCTTTACATCTTGGGCACCGGACTCGCCATAGCTTTGGCGATGGTACTTGCCATACTCTATTATATAAAGGTGGGAGATATTTATCCGGAAAGCCATCGTAGCAGAATGATGGTGGCTTTGTCTGCACATATGCAGGGAGAGGATACTTCTAATAATACGACTTGGTGTTATTCTTTGCCGTTTGTCAAGAATTGTTTTTATCCGTTGGAGGATGTGGAAGCTGTGACGGCAGTCACGAAAGTTGAGCCGGTCACTGTGAAATCGGAGATGATGAAACGGCCGTTGTCTGTCATGCGGAAGTTTACGGATGTGGCGTTTTGGAAAGTGTTCGATTTTAAGTTCATAGCCGGTGGGCCGTTTACGGAGGCGGACTTTCAGAGTGGAGTTCCTGTGGCAGTAGTTTCGGAAGAACTGGCCCGGCGCATATTCGGGCGGGTAGATGTCGTGGGAAGCGAGTTGAACATGAATTATCGGAAATATAGGATTTGTGGGGTAGTGAAGTCGCCTAGCTATGCTATGAAACTTAGTTTTGCGGATGTGTGGTTACCTTATACGTGTGATGTGTCTTTGAAAGACAGTTATATGGATGTAATAGGGGCTTTCCAAGTGGCCATTCTTTTGCATTCTGCCGGGGATGCCGGAAGGGTGAAGGAGTGTGTGGACGAATATGTACGTAAGTTCAACCTGCAGCCACACGATGGTTATAGGCTGGTGCTGCATGGACAGCCCTACATGTATTGGAAATCAATGTTCTATCAGAATGACATGGAAGAGTTGGATTATGCGAAGATTCTTCGTGAGATGGGTGTTTGGTTGCTGTTGCTGTTATTGGTGCCGGCGCTCAACCTTTCGGGGATGATTGCTTCACGTATGGAGTGGCGTCTGCCCGAGATGGGAGTGCGTAAGGCATTCGGGGCAACCCGTGGCAGATTGTTTGCACAGATAATTTGGGAGAATTTGCTATTGACCGTATTGGGGGGAGTACTGGGATTATTGATTTCTTTTGGTATGCTGTTTTTGGCACAACAGTGGTTGCTGACTATGCTTGACGGAGGAACACAGCTCTTTCCGGATGGCACACAGGGCGTTACGTGGGACATGCTTTTCAATCCATACGTGTTCTTGTTCACGTTTCTCATCTGTGTGTTGTTGAATTTGGTTTCAGCATTGATACCGGCTTTTCTATCTTTGAAGAAAAATATTGTTTATTCTCTTAACAAACAAAAATGATATTATTATGTTTGGACAAATCATACGATACCTTTGGAACTGCCGTCGCCACAATTTGTGGATTATGATAGAGCTGATTGTAATTACTATCGTCAGCTGGATGGTGATAGATCCGCTTTTTGTGCTGAATTATAACCGTGGAATTCCTGACGGTTATGATGTTGACGGGCTGTATCGCTTGCAACTGATGCGGAATCCGGAAGATACGGTGTCCAATCCGGCCGATGACTATCGGCTGATTATGCAGAAGTTGCGCAACATACCTTCCGTTGATGCCGCTACTTGTGTGTTGCGTGGTGCTTATCCCAGTTCGCCGGGTATGAATGCCAACAATATAGTGAAAGATACCGTAGCGATAACCACTACCTATATTCCTTTTTTCCGTGGTTCGGACTTTTTCCGTACTTGGCGTTTCCGTTCGGCATCAGACGGCACATGGGAGACCTTGGAGAATCTGGAAGTGCCTGATGATGGTATTATCTTGAGTGAAGATGCCGCCGCAGTTTTGTCCGGAGGAGGCGACATGGTAGGTCAGACTGTGCATGAAGGTAATGGAGACGGCCCCTCTTATCGGGTGGTGGCGTTGATGCGGCCTTTCAAGATGCGTAATGGCATGCAGCCTTGTGCCGTGCGGTTGGTACCTATTATAGGTGAGATGCCCGAGTGGGGATTTAATGGGATGCGCATCTTTATTCGTGCAAAGGAAGGAATCTCGGAAGAGCGTTTTGTAGAGCAATTTTTGCAATGGTCGGATGAGAATCTGGCGGGAGGGTCATTGGTGTTCAAGGATTTCTTGCCGTTTCACGAAATACAGGCAGCTTCGGATTTGGAGAAAGGCGTTACCAATGAGATACGCTCTAAATATCTCCTTGCTGTCTTTTTCCTGTTCAATTTGCTGCTTGCAGTGAGCGGGACGTTTTGGATGAACACCAGTGGCCGGCATGAAGAAATAGGTATCCGTCTTTCGTATGGTGCTTCGCCCGGAAAAATCCGGCTGATGCTGTTTGGCGAGGGGATAGCATTGACGACAGTTGCCGTGTTGCTGGGATGTTTCGTCTATTTCCAGTGGGCGTGTTTTGAGGGTTTGTATGCTTTTGGCGATCTGTATTCTTATGAAAAGAGAATGGTTGTTACGTCCGATTCCTATTTGCCCGGCCATTTCGGTTTGCACTTTATGATTGTTTCGTTGCTGGTATATCTGTTGATGATGCTGGTAACGTGTCTGGGAATATCTGTTCCGGCATACAGAATCAGTACCATTTCTCTGGTGAGAGCGTTGAAGGATGAGTAATCAATCCTTCAACACTTTTACAGGCATGAAGAATTACGGTTTTTGAAACTTCACCGCCGCCCATCGGTTCTTTTCACAATGGTGGACAAAGTGCAGTCCGTTGCGTTCGGCTTCTTCGCGGATGACGGGAATGTCATCTATGTAGAAACCGCTCATCAACAACTCCGCTCCGGGATTCATGCGGGCTATGTAGTACTTCATGTCCGCCAGGAGGATATTGCGGTTGATGTTGGCGATAACCATATCAAACGGACCTTTGCTTTCCAGAGAGGAGGCGTCACCTTGGGATACGGTAATGCTATCCACTCCATTCAATGCTATATTTTCGAGGGAGTTGCGTACACACCATTCATCTATGTCGATAGCCGTACAAGGAGAGGCTCCACGCATACGTGCCAGTATGGCGAGGATGGAAGTTCCACACCCCATATCGAGCAGTGATTTGCCTTGCAGGTCACTGTCCAGCAGTTCGCCGATGATGAGGCTGGTGGTCTCGTGGTGTCCCGTGCCGAATGCCATCTGCGGATTGATGACGATGTCATATTCTGCTTGTGGGACATCGTTGTGAAAAGTGCTGTGAATGACACAACGGTCTCCGATAACGATGGGCTGGAAGAAGTTCTTCTCCCATTCCTCGTTCCAGTCTTTATCTTCTGCTTCCACATAACTGTATTCTATTTGTGCGTCGGGCAGGGGAAAGTAGGCAAGTGCCTCTTTAAGAACGGTTTCGCTATAAAGTTCTTTCTGTATGTAAGCGGTGATGCCGTCGGTCTGTTCGACAAAACTTTCAAAGCCGGCTTCGCCCAGGACGCCGGAAAGTACATCGTTGACTATTTCTGTACACGGAACGGTGCGGAATGTAAATTCTAAATATTTCATCGGAATATAATTGTTTGTTAAATACAGAATATGCTTCTTAGAAGCAAACCGGTTTCTGCGTATATTTGTTTATCTTTCTGCAAAGGTAATGCAAACCGGGGGGAGAATAAAACGAACGTGCTCTTTTTTTATCCGCTAGGGACTTTGATTTATTGAATGATAGTGTATTTAGGGAATTCCCTATCAATCTTTGGGGAAAATCTGCTGCATGGGATAAAATCAGGCGTTATCTTTGTGACGTGAAGAAATAGATAAATGTAAAATCCATAAACCAAACTAATATGAAAAAGATTGTTTTTTTATCGCTTTTTGCCTTGTGCCTTCCATGGACACTGGCGGCACAAAGTATAGATGACGACCTTTACTACATTCCTTCCAAGAATAAGGAAGAGAAAAAAAAAGAGGTGAAGCAGGAGAAGAAAGTAGCCGCTCCCGTAGAAGAGATTGTAGTAAAGTCGAATGCGCCGACCACTATCTATTCGTCGCCGGGAAGCACTACCGTTGTAGTAAAAGACCGTAAGGGGAAAACCCGCGACGTGGACGAATATAACCGTCGTTACGACTCCCGCAACAATGATTTCGTGATGGAGAACGATACCCTTTACATCAATGAAAAAGAAGATGACGGCTTGGACGGCGAATGGGTGAACGGTGAGTTTGAAGGTTCACAAGATGATTACGAGTATGCTACCCGTATTATCCGTTTCCGCAATCCCCGTTATGCCATCAGCATCAGCAGCCCACTGTATTGGGATGTGGTCTATGGCTTGAATTCCTGGGATTGGAACGTGTACACCGATGGTCTGTATGCATACGCTTTCCCGACATTTACCAACCGCTTGTGGTGGGACTGGCGCTATAACTCTTACGGTTGGGGCGGATATCCTTACTATGGCTGGGGATGGAACAGCTGGCACAGTCCGAGCTGGAGCTTTGGCTGGGGCGGCTGGTACGGCGGTGGCTGGTGGGGACACCATCATCATCACCATCACTATCATCCCGGATATTATCCCGGCGGCGGTGGCCATTGGGGAGGAGGCAGTCATTGGGGAAATACCTATACAAACAGACGTTCATTTGGAAGTTCTCGTGGAAATAGGGTCTCTGCCTATGGAGGAAGTACTACAACCAGACGTTCTTCTTATGTGAATGGTGGGCAAACAGTGCGTCGCAGTGGTGCTGCAACGGGACAAGTCAGGCGTGGAAGTACCGACACTAATCGCAGAGTAGTAGGGACAAGGTCATCTGCTGCTACGCGTTCCAGCGCTATTCGCTCCAGTGCTACGCGTTCGGATGCCGCTACGAGCAGACGTTCTACTTATACTCGTCCAAGTAGTACACGTAGTAGTTCCTATGGTAGTAGTCGTTCTACTGTAGAGGGAGTACGACGTAGTAGTTCTACAGCAGGCGGCCGTTCATCGGTAGGGACATCTTCGCGGAGTACTACCCGTAGCTCGGCAACTTATAATCGTGGCTCAAGTACTGCTCCTGCACGTAGTAATTTCAATAATAATCGCAGTAGCCGTTCTTATAATAATAGTAGTACGCGGTCTTATAATAATAGTGGCAGTAATAGTGGTTCCTCTTCCAGCTTTTCTTCTGGAGGTGGCTCTCGTTCCTCGGGTGGAAGTTATTCAACTGGTGGAGGATCTTCTCGTTCAAGTGGTGGAAGTTCTAGAAGGAGATAAAGGACTTACTGATTAATTCTAAAAAGTGGATTTATGAAAAAAAATATAATGATGATGGCACTTGCTATGTCTATAGCCGTAAGTGTCAATGCACAGACTATCTATGATGCAGCTAATATTGCAAATAAAGATTTGAATGGGACTGCTCGTTTTGTGGGAATGGGAGGTGCTATGGGAGCATTGGGAGGAGATATCACCACTATGGGAACTAATCCTGCAGGCATAGGTATATATCGTAGTAATGATGCTGCTGTTTCTTTTGGATTCTCTTCATATGGAACTGAAAGTAACTATATGGGTAATAAAATGAGTTCGGATAAGACACGGGCAGATTTTAATAATGCAGGTTTTGTGTTTTCCACAAAGGTGGGAAATGTAACGCCCTTGCGATACGTGAACTTTGGGTTCAACTACCAGCGTGTAAAATCTTTTTATAATAACATGCAGATGGAAGGTAATCTTGGTGATTTCTCTCAAACTATTTATATGGCTAATCAGGCATCAGATGCAGGTGGTATTAAAGATTGGCCTGATAATCCTTACCGGGATAATAATATAGGTTGGCTCTCTGCTATGGGATATAATGGTTATTTGATTACGGACTTGATTTCGCAAGGAGATTTAGATAATTTGTTGGCTTCAAACCCCAATTATTCTAACTATGTACCTTATATGAAAGATGGTGTGCAAGTGCAAAATGTGGATGAAGAATTGATGTACCGCACTCCGGGCGAATATGTAGGTATGTACACCGGAGCAGATGCTAAGTTTCATTCTGAGGAACGTGGAGGAATTGATCAGTTTGACTTTAATGTTGCCTTTAATTTTAACGACCGTATCTATTTTGGATTAACTGTTGGAGCTTATGCATTGGACTATAGCAAATACTGTATCTATGATGAAAATTATGGTGGAGGTGAAGGCTATAACTTACAGACATGGAGTAAAATCAATGGAGCAGGCTTTGATGTGAAGTTGGGAACTATCGTACGTCCGTTTGAGTATTCTCCATTACGTATAGGGTTCTCGATACACACACCGATATTCTATAGCTTGGATTATAAAACCAATGCACGTTTGGAGTCTGATGTATGGAATGACTTGAATATGAAGAATGAAGTGGGTACTCCGAGCAATGAGATAGGACATTATGATGAAGATACTTATGATATCCTTAGTGGCGACATGGTAAGCAAATTTCAACTTCGTACTCCGTGGACCTATAATCTCAGTTTAGGATATACTGTAGGTAATAATTTGGCATTGGGAGCTGAATATGAATATAAGGATTATTCTTCTATTCAGTTCAGAGATGATGCAGGTTATGCTGATTCTTTCGATTATGAGAATTCTACTACAGACATGCTGAAAGGTGTCAGTACCATTCGTTTGGGAGCAGAGTATAAGGTGATTCCTCAGTTTGCCTTGCGCGCCGGTTATAATTATCAATCTTCTATTTTCAAGGATGATGCTTTTAAGGATCTTCCGCTAAACTCCATCCAGACAGATACGGATTTTGCCAACAGTGAGTCATTGAGTAACTATACATTGGGTATAGGCTATCGCGGTTCTATGTTCTATGCCGATTTGGCTTATAAGTATACTACTTATGATGCAAAGTTCTATCCATTTGATACATTTGATGGGACAACTTTGGCACAAGCAACCAAAGTAACCAATACGCGCAGCCAAGTACTGCTTACGTTAGGTGTGCGTTTCTAAAAGAACAATTTTCATTGCATATAACCTTTCATTGTCAATACCTTAGGGTATAAAAGAACTCCCCGGAATGTACAAATACATTTCGGGGAGTCTTGTGTTATAAGGGAGGGATTACAGATACCATGCCACGCCAAATGAATAGGGAGATACTTCCGGTCCCTTGTCTTTCTGGAATAATCCGTATGTGGAGTAGCGCAGGTAAATGCCGATATTACCATAACCGGCTTGTGCCAGCAGGTTTATGCCGACGGGCTGCACATACATGCCTTTGCCTACGGTTTTCTTCTTGCCTCCGTTGATGTGTGAGAATGACTTCATACCGTGGCGTATCTCAAATTCGGGACCGGCATTGAAGAACACTTTGCGTCTTCCCACTCTTTGCTGCCATTCCATCAATACGGGTACGCGGAAGAAGAAATGGCGCAGACGGCTTTTATTGTAGCTGGTCTCTTCGTTGCCTGCGGTGAAGATGCTGGTTCCGTTTTCCTTCAGCAAGGCATAGTTACCGTCGATATTGAAAGAACGGTATCCCCAGCTGACTCCCAGATTGATTCCCCAATGCGGGTTCTTCTTGAAGTTGTGATATACGGAGAGGATGTTGAAGCCGAATTCCCATGACTTGGATAAGTCGAGTACCATCTTGTCGCTTGCTCCGAAGGAAAGGAAGTCGTTAGCCAGCCGGCTGTAGCCAATATACAGACCGGAACAGTGCGGTTCGTAAGCATTGTATCTTCTCTTTTTGGGGATGAATGGCAGGGCGTCGAGGAAAGTGCGCTTGTCTGCATCCACTTTCTCAAGATAGACTCCTTCATAAATTTGCACTTCTTTTTTTTCGCCGTCTTCCAGCTGTTCTTCGTACACCTTGATGCGCATGTCTCCTTTTCCTTTCCGGATGATGATGGAGTCGCCTTGTGTCTGTACTGTAGCTTTCTGTTCAGGGTCAGTCTGTTGTTGTGCTGCCATGCGGCCGGCCGGCACAGCAAGCAGGCAGGCCAAAATCATAATTCTGGTTTTCATATCGTATATTGTTTTTAGAGTTATTCCGATTTGTAAAGCATATTCATCATTTCCTTTTCACTGAGCAGGCCCTCTATGTAAATCAAGGTACCCATGGAGCCTTTTCCTATCTTGAAAATGAGGTAGCGGTTCAGCTTCTTCCCGTTGCGTTCCACCTCTTTCAGTTGGTAATAGGCGCTACGCAGAATGCCGCTTTCCATTACCTCTTGCGCCTTCTTTGCGTTGTCCTGCTTGTCGTGGGCAATGGCCTGCTGGATTTCCCGGCAATAGGGGAATACATCCTTGAATACAAGGCTCTTGTAGGTAGTCATTCGGTAAGATTTCAGGATGCTGCCGTTCAGCTCTACCCTGGTCACGCCCTTTTGTTCGCCGTACTTGTTGAACAGGTCGGCTATTTGCAGTCCCTCTTGCGCATGTGCAAAGGCCGGCAGGCAAATCAGCAGGGACAAGAGGCACAGCCTGCGCAGGCAAATCTGTATAGATGTTTTCATAAGCTTGTTTATATTAGTGTTGAAACAGTAAGTTGTTTAAGTCTTCCTCCGTGAAGCCGGCATGTTGCAGGGCTTCCAGCGCTTTGGCTTCCACCAGCTTCTCGTCCGTGTACCGTTTTCCGTCGATGACGACATAATTTTCAAGAACACCGGAAAGCGGAAATATAGTCTTGGCTACCCCGAGAAGCAGGAGCAATCCGGCGGCAACGCCGCTTATGGCATAGCACATGCGGTAAAAGCGGGAGGGCTTTCCGGAAGGCTGTTCCTGTTGTTTTTCCTTCGGTGTGATTGTTGAAACGGCTTCCTTCCTGGTCACTGAAACGGCTTCCTTATCCAGATAGACGAATAGGGGGCGGTAAACCTGCAGATGTTCCGGCACCTTTTCTTCTTCTGTAAAGAAACGGCGCAACCGGCGTTCTTCTTCGCAGGAGGTTTCTCCTTCAAAATATTTATCCAGCAGTTCATCTATCTTCATGCTTCCTTTCTCCTTTCTCTTTTTCCTTGTATGGTTTGCAGGTAAATGTCTCTCACTTTTTTCCGGGCTCTCGACAGGTTGCTGCGGATGGCTTCCGGTCCGCAGCCCGTGATTTCAGCGATTTCATCCGTCTCGTATCCTTCGATGTCCTTCATCCGCATGATGGTGCGTTGAAGATGGGGCAGCGAGTTGATGATTTCGTGCATCAGGCAGATTTCATCTTTGATTTCCAACAGCTGTTCAGGTGTTCCGGCAGGGGATGCTGCCTGCACAATGTCGAGAGACTGATTGTCATTACGTTTGCAGCGCCACATATCTATGCAGGTGTTGTGCGTCAACGTCATGGCAAATGCCTCGATGCTCCGGTACTGATTCAGTTCAAGCCTTTTGTTCCATAGCTTGAGCAGTACCTCCTGAACGGCATCTTCTGCATCCTCCGGGGCGTCGGTCAACTTCCGTGCATAGCTCAACAGCTTGGCACGGAGTGGAAGAACGGTTATTTTGAATTCTTTGAGTTCCATTTCTGTAGATAAGACGAATGGGATTGATAAACGTGACATCAAAGATAGGGAAAAAGAAACATCTGACCTGCAAATGAGGTAGTCTCTTCCTATAGAGAAAGAGGTCTGATGCCTACTTTAAACTTTATCTTCAGTGTGAAGATAAATCTTGTTCCCTGCTTCAGCCAGTTTTTCCGGTAGGATGAGATGTCCTTGCAAGGTAGGTGAGATGGCTTAAGGTCTGCTGTCTGTGTGGCAGTGTGACGTTGGCGTATAAAAAAAGTGCCCTTCCGGAAACGGAAGGGCACTTCAATATATTCAGAAATAAGGATTATTTCTTGAAATAGCGGTTGTACAGGCCTTCGAAACCTTTACCGTGACGAGCTTCGTCCTTAGCCATTTCGTGAACGGTATCATGGATAGCGTCGAGGTTCAAAGCTTTGGCGCGGGTAGCGATGCGCTTCTTGTCTTCGCATGCACCTGATTCTGCGTTCATTCGCTTCTCGAGGTTTGTCTTGGTATCCCATACACAGTCGCCCAGCAGTTCGGCAAACTTGGAAGCATGTTCTGCTTCTTCCCAGGCGTAACGCTTGAAAGCCTCTGCCACTTCGGGATAGCCTTCACGGTCTGCCTGGCGGCTCATTGCCAGGTACATGCCTACTTCTGTGCATTCACCCATGAAGTGGTTGTTCAAGTCCTTAATCATTTCATCGTCGCAACCTTTGGCTACACCGATAACGTGTTCGTCGGCAAATACCAACGGACCGCCGGCTGTTGCTTCTTCAACTTCTACAAACTTGCTTGCGGGAGCTTTACACAAAGGGCATTTTTCGGGAGCTGCATCTCCTTCGTATACGTAACCGCATACTGTGCATCTAAATTTTTTCATTTTCTCTCAGATTTTAATTAGTTGAATTAATTATTCTTCGTTATTCTTAAACGTTCTTCTTCCATACAATGCTTGCAGATGCCTTTGTAGTAATAGTGGATTTCCTGCACGTCGTGTCCGTCCATATCCATGTCTATTACTTTCTTGGTGTTGTTATTGCACATCAAGTCATAAATTTTTCCGCAACGTTTACATAAAAAGTGACCGTGCGGACTGGTATCGGCATCGTAACATGTGTTACGCTCGTCAATGGTCAGAGTTTGTGCCGCGCCTTGCTCACTAAGCAACTTCAGGGTATTGTATACCGTTGTCTTGGACAATGTCGGTATAGAGGGAGACAATGCCGTATATATTTCATCCACCGTGGGATGCGTACGATGCTCCATCAGATAGTTCATAATGGCTATGCGCTGCACTGAAGGCTTAATGTGATGATTTTGCAATCGTTTTATTACATCCATGTCATCTTATTATTCAAACTTGTAATAATTACATTTTTAATTTTTTTGCAAAGATAAGAAGTTCCTATAATTCTCCAAAAGATTTCCGGAATATTTTTAGCAGCAACCATTAAAAATGCTGATATGTTCCTCGTGCCGGTAAGCCACAGCTCTTTCATTTAACTCCCTTTAACTCCCTTAAATGAAAGAGCCGTGTCCGGTAAGAGAAAACGTTTTATCTCTTATCTCTCTTAATCAGAATTTTGCACTATCTTTGCCACGAAAACGAAGATAGTGCAAATCGAATAAATAATATGACATCCTTATGAATTACGGATATGTAAAAGTAGCGGCGGCTGTGCCCCGTGTCAAGGTGGCTGACTGTAAGTTCAATGCCTCAGAGATTGAAAAAGAGATTATTATAGCTGACGGGAAAGGTGTGCAAATCATTGCTTTTCCGGAGTTGTGCATTACCGGATATACTTGTGGTGACCTCTTTGCCCAGCAGCTTTTGCTCGAAGAGGCGGAAATGGGGTTGATACAGATTCTGAACAATACGCGCCAGCTGGATATTATTTCGATATTGGGCATGCCCGTTGCACTGAACGGTGTGTTGCTGAATGCGGCGGTTATCATTCAGAAGGGAAAGGTACTGGGCGTTGTCCCCAAGACTTATCTTCCTAACTATAAGGAGTTTTATGAGAAACGCTGGTTTACTTCGGCTTGTGATGTATCGGAAAACAGTGTGCGCCTTTGCGGACAGATTATTCCGATGGGGAGAAACCTGCTGTTCGAAACGGCTGATACCACTTTCGGGGTGGAGATATGCGAGGATTTGTGGGCGCCCATACCGCCCAGCTCTACGCTGGCGCTGCAAGGTGCGGAAGTCTTGTTCAATCTTTCGGCCGACAATGAAGGTATCGGCAAGCACAATTATCTGCGCTCGCTCATCAGCCAGCAGTCGGCACGTTGCATTGCCGGGTATGTATTCAGCTCGTGCGGTTTCGGAGAATCCACTACGGATGTGGTGTTTGCCGGCAGCGGGCTGATTTATGAGAACGGGACTCTGCTGGCGGCAAACGAACGCTTCTCCTTCGAGGGGCAGGTGGTCATCAGCGAAATTGATGTGGAACACTTGCGTACGGAGCGACGGGTGAATACGACCTTCTCGGCTTGCCATGCAAATTGTGTCTCAGACCTCCCGGTACGAATCTCTACGGAGTATGTCGACAGCAGGGATTTGAACCTGACACGTACTTTTGAGCCGCATCCGTTTGTTCCGCAGGGGATAATGCTGGACGAACGCTGCGAGGAAGTATTTTCCATTCAGGTGTCCGGACTGGCGCAACGTCTGGTGCATACTAAAGCGAAGAGTGCCGTTATCGGCATTTCGGGCGGACTGGATTCTACGTTGGCGCTATTGGTCTGTGTGAAGACTTTCGATAAGTTGGGATGGTCTCGCCAGGGCATTGTCGGGGTCACCATGCCGGGATTCGGGACGACCGACCGTACATATACTAATGCGATGGACTTAATGAACTCCCTCGGTGTGACCGTCCGCGAAGTCAGTATCAAGGAGGCTTGCATACAGCATTTCAAGGATATAGACCATGATGTCCATGTGCACGACGTGGTCTACGAGAACGCGCAGGCACGGGAGCGTACCCAAATCTTGATGGATATTGCCAACCAGACTTGGGGAATGGTTATCGGTACGGGTGACCTTTCGGAACTTGCCTTAGGATGGGCCACCTACAATGGCGACCACATGTCGATGTATGGTGTGAATGCCAGCGTCCCCAAGACTCTGGTGAAGCACTTGGTGAAATGGGTGGCAGAGCATGACATGGATGATGCTTCACGCGTTACGTTGCTCGACATTGTGGATACTCCCATTAGTCCGGAACTGATTCCCGCAGATAAGAACGGAAATATCCGGCAGATTACTGAGGACTTGGTGGGTCCGTATGAGCTTCACGACTTCTTTCTTTATTACTTCCTGCGCTGCGGTTTCCGTCCTTCCAAGATTTTCTTCTTGGCAGCACGCACATTCAAAGGGATGTATGATGAAGAAACCATCAAGAAATGGTTGCAAATCTTCTGCCGCCGTTTCTTCAACCAGCAGTTCAAGCGTTCCTGCTTGCCGGATGGTCCGAAGGTCGGGAGTATCTCCCTCAGTCCGCGCGGTGATTGGAGGATGCCGAGCGATGCCTCATCGGAGATGTGGCTAAGGGAGGTGGAAGGACTTTGATTCTTTACTTCGGGCGTGCCGTAATATCTATGGGTATTTGATGACTGCATCTTGTTTGCATTCTTGCTGCATGTGGTTTGCAGTGCCACTGCAAACGTGTTGCAGTATCACTGCATAACTGTTGCAGTCGTACTGCATATCGATGTGCAGCAAGAATGCAAAGCCGTTGCAGTGGCGCTGCAAAATGTATGCAGGATTTTGCAGTAATAATCTATTGATTAATAGCTGGTTGTAAAAGTAGGGATATGCTGCGTGTATGGAAAAGTGCAGCTTAGTTTCGTTTCCCGTAGTATCGTTTGTAGATTTTCTTGTATTCCTTTCCCTTTTTGAAACTATCCAGCCATGTATTGAGGCTGTCCAGCAGGATAGGTGACTGTTTGCTCACTCCCCAGGAATAGAATTGCGTGAAGCTGACGGCGGTATTGATGTCTATTTGAGGAATACTGTCGGCTGCGGTACGGGCAATGCTTTCGTCGCATACGGCATAGTCAATGTCTCCGTGGGCTACCAATGCAATCAGTTGTTCGGAACCGTACTTCTCTATCTCCTCAACGTAGATGGTGTCGCCTATCTCATTTCCCAGGTTGCGGATACGTAGTATGGAAGGGGAGCCTTTCACTACGTGTAGCGTCTTGCCCGCCAAGTCCAGTTGGTTTTTGATGAACAGTGATGAGTCGGGAACATTCTCGAGCTTGCGCTGCACCAGCACTTGCTTGTTCAGTACGATGGGGATGGTAAGCAGCAAGGAGTCTTTCAGCTCGCTGGTGGCAAGGATGCCGTAGGCAATCACGTCATATTGCCCGTCGGCCAGACCTTCCAGCCGCTTGTTGAAGCTCATTTCCGGTGATATGGCAGCCTGCAGTCCGTGGTCGCGTGCAAAAGCTTCTATCAGCTCGTAGTGGAAACCGGACAAGGTGTCATCATCCACATAGAAACTGATGGAGTTGTATTCCGTCGAAACATGTATGATGCCTTCGGCAGCTATCTCGGCATAGTCGCGCGGATGACCTTTCTGTTTCTCTTCTTTCTTGATGAGATAGTGGGCTATGAGAGCCGCTGTAACTCCCAGAAGTGCGTATTTGAGCAGTCTGCTTTTTATCATACAGTTGTCTGTTAGTCATAGAAATTCCATGAGACACCGATCTTGAACAAGCGCGGATTGATGGGGTAGTGCGGTGTCAGGAAGGAATTGGCGCTTCCCATACCCGCGTTGACGTGATACATCATGGCAAAGATACGCGTCCGTTTCAAGTGCAGGTTGGCATATACGTTTACGATGGGGTAACCGCCTATTTCCACCAAGTCGTCCGTAGGCTGCAGATGGAACTGCTGGACACCGGGCGCATAGGCGGGTGCGTTATACTTGGTGAAGTAACGGACATCGGCACCCAGCTGAACGGTCAGCACCTTCTTGGCGAGTTTGGTCAGTATGTAGAAGTTATGGTAGAGCGAGAGTTTGGGCAATGGAAGTACCGCTTCATTGCTTGTCTTCTGCCAGGTCACTTCGTTGTCCAGATGGAAGACACCAAGGCGGAAGTCTTGTTTCAGCGTGGCAGACAGCACTTGTATGTTGCCTCCGTTCTGTTCGGGCAGGGCGCTTTGGTTGAAGTAAGTGTAGTTCTTGATATTTTCTGCACCGGCACGGAGATTGGTTCCCCAATGGGAAATGTTCAGCTCGCCTTCCACACGCGTACGGAATTCCTTGTCCATGTTGTCATTGTCCCAGTTGTAGTGGTTGGAGTGATAATGACGCATATAGAAGGAAGGAAGCGTGTTACTCACATAACCGCGGGCGTAGAAGTTCACCGTATCTTTCCATAGACGGAAGTTCAGGTCCAGATTGGCGTTGACGCGGAACTGTCCGATGGCTTTGTCTACCAACCCCACTTCGCCGTTTACGTTGTAGTGCAGCAGTTTGCCTTCGCGCTTGGCGAGTTCGCCGCCCAGGAAGATTTCCTGCTCGGTATAGCGGATGCGGCGCATGTCGGTAAGCGTGTCCGTGTTCATCAGGTCGTACCGGCTGAACTTGTGGGAGACATAAGCCGTAAGTCCGGCTTTGGCATATTTGTTGAAACCCTCCAGCAAGGCTATTCCGAACACGTTCTTTACACTGAATGCCGTGGTAGAGTCGTTACTGTAATTCTTGTAAAGCTTGTAGTCTTCCGGAAAGAATCCTTCGGGCTCGCTTCCCGAACGGAATTGGTGTCGCGACCGTTCTACTTTCAGGGTATGGATAAAGCTGGTGACGGGGACGAACTCTTCTTCGAAAAGTGAGTCGTTGTCTGCGGTAGAAACAGGCGGCAAGCTGTCATTGGCTGCTGCAAGTGTGCTGACCGATGTTGATACTATGCTGTCGTTTGGCAATGCCATGTCATTGTTCGAAGCGGATATTTCGGTTTCGGAAGAGGGAGAGGATGAAGCTTTGGGTACAGATACCGACGATTTGCCTTTTTGTGTGCTCCGTACTCTCCGCGTAAAACCAAGACGATAGCGCTGTGTCAGATAGATATAAAAATCCTTGTTGCGGTTGGAAGTCTGCTCCAATTTGACCGGTATAGTGGTGGATTCGTACTCTTTCTTTCCTCCGGACATGTTTTCGGGACGGGTGATGTATTGGTCGTCTGCAATACCGCCGTTCTCGTTCATCTTCAGGAAAAAATTGTTGTAGACTGCTTGTACTTGGTATTTCTCGCCGATATAGCTACCGAACAGACCTGCATTGAAGTGTGAGGTGGACTGGTTCTGGTAATAACCGCGCCCATACAGATAGTCGATGTTAAAGCCAAATGCCAACTGCTTGTTGACGTTGACGGAGAAGTAGGACTTGAAGCGTTCTTCACCGTTCACTTTGTTGCCGGCCTTATAGTAGGTAAGATTGGTGTAAGGCACGTTGCTGTTGGTGAAAAGCACCTGGTCGGGACGTGTGAAAAAACTGGAGAAGGGAGCCATGAAGATGGTCGGCTCGCTTTCTTCCCGTTCGAAGAACAGACGTGAGAGGCGTGGTGAACCTAAATTCCCCAAATAATTGTAGTGGCCGAACATTCCTTCCACCAGATTGGTGTTCTGGAAGTTGAGGCTGGCCGTGTCGGCAGGCATGATGGTACGGTTACCCAGTGTCTCACTTAGTTTCCACATGTAAAGCTTGGGCGGAAGACTTTGAATCTCAGTATTGGTACTGTCTTCCAGATTGTCCGGCTGGGTGTTCGGGTCAATTTGGTTACCGAACCGGTCGCGACTGTTCGTCGGGTTTAAGGTGTTTTGAGCCATAGCCCCCCATATCCCTATAACGGACAGAAATATATATGTCAGTACAATTCGTCTCATAATTAGGCGCAAAGATACAATAAAAAATTGTTTGCTTACTGAATTCAGTCTTTTTTGCTTCTTTTAAACTGTCTTGTTTTCTGTTTTGTCCTATACTGCTTCCGGTTCTCCGCCCTTGAATCCATCTTTTTCCGGCTTGAAATAAAATAAGCCCTTGCAATAAATCAATATCACAAGGGCATATCCGTTTTTCCTTTGTCCTTTATTCTGGCATGAAGTCCCTCCTTATGGGAAGTGGCTTTATATAGCTTTTCATTTCATTTCCTGAATAAGTTCCATTCCTTTCTTGATAGCTTCTTCGTTCATCGGTATCAAGTGGTGGTGACGTTCGGGAAGTGTTTTCTTCAGTCCCTTGAGCACGCTTTCCAGTGCGACCATCGGTTTTAGTTTTAATAATCCGCCTAAAACAATCATGTTGAACGCTTTGGCGTTGTTCATTTCATTGGCGGCATCCATGGCGTCGATGCGATAGACGTGGATGTCCTTGCGCGTAGGCGGATGGATGATGCCGTAGCCGTCGTAGATGAGTATGCCGCCGGGCTTCACTTTGCCCTCGAACTTCTCCAATGACGGCTGGTTCAGGATGATGGCGGCATCGTACTTGCTGAGGATGGGTGAGGAGATTTTCTCATCACTTACAATAACGGTCACGTTTGCTGTGCCACCGCGCTGTTCCGGTCCGTAAGCCGGCATCCAAGTTACTTCTTTGCCTTCCATTAGTCCGGAATATGCCAGAATCTTTCCCATGGACAATACACCTTGCCCACCGAAGCCTGCTATAATGATTTCTTCTTTCATTGTTCTTCTGTCTTTAGCATGATTATTTATCTTTCAGGTCGCCCAGCGGATAGAAGGGGAACATGTTCTCTACCATCCATTCATTGGATTTCGCAGGAGACATCTTCCAGCCGGAGTTGCAGGTGGAAACGATTTCCACAAGGTTGGAGCCTTTGCCTGCCATAGAGTTCTCGAATGCTTTGCGGATAGCCTTTTTCGCTTTGCGGATGGCGGGAACAGACTGTACGCTTTGGCGTGTCACATAAGCGGTTCCTTCCAGTTGTGCGGCAATATCGGCCATCTTCAGCGGATAGCCGTGCAGATGCACGTCGCGTCCGTAAGGGCTGGTCGCCGTCTTCATGCCTACAAGGGTAGTGGGAGCCATTTGTCCCCCGGTCATACCATAGATGGCATTGTTGATGAAGATGATGGTGATGTTTTCGCCGCGGTTCAAGGCGTGGATGGTCTCGGCAGTACCGATACAAGCCAAGTCGCCGTCTCCTTGGTAAGTGAACACCAGACGGTCCGGCCAAAGGCGCTTGATGGCAGTGGCAAGTGCGGGTGCACGTCCGTGGGCGGCTTCCTGCCAGTCGATGTCTATATAATTATAGATGAACACGGCACATCCTACGGGGGAGATGCCTATTGCTTTGTCTTCCAGTCCCATTTCTTCGATAACCTCGGCTACGAGTTTATGAACTACGCCGTGGCTGCATCCCGGGCAGTAGTGCATGGGATTATCGTTCATCAGAGTCGGTTTTTTGGCAACCAGATTCTCGGGCTTTATAATATCTTCTTTTGTCATAATCACTTCTCCTTATCTGTTGGTGAACCGTATGAAAAACTCCATCAGCTTGACGAATATTGCTGCACCGCAGACGTAGATGAACAGTTTGAAGTCATCTTTTGCTGCAAAATATATAATGATAGCCGCCAAGGCAAGTGCCATGAAGAGAATGTTCAGTACGTTTCTTATTTTATCAGGATTCATTTTTCAATCAGTTTTTCTTTCAATGCATCTACTATCTCATCCGGATCGGGAACAATGCCGCCGAGGCGTCCGAAATGTTCCACTTTCACTTTACCGTTCACGGCCAGGCGGACATCTTCCACCATCTGTCCGGCATTTAATTCTGTAACAAGCATGCCTTTTACCTTGTCGGCATATGCGGCAATGGCTTTGGTTGGGAATGGCCACAACGTGATGGGGCGGAGCATACCTACCTTGATTCCTTCTTCGCGTGCCAGTTCCATTGCTTTCTGCCCGATGCGTGCCATGGAACCGAAGGCTACAATCAGGTAGTCGGCATCATCGCAATGAATTTCCTCGAAGCGAACCTCATTCTCTTCAATCTGCTTGTATTTGTTTTGGAAGCGGATGTTGTTTTTTTCCATTTCTTCCGGTTTCAGTTCTAACGAGGTGATGATGTTGGGCTTGCGTCCGTTGGTTCTGCCGGTAGTGGCCCATGGGCATTGTTCGATGACTTCCGCATCGGTGCGGCGTGGCTTTTGTGCCGGAAGCACTACTTTTTCCATCATCTGGCCGATGACACCGTCGGCAAGGATGATTGCAGGGTTACGGTATTTGAAGGCAAGTTCGAATGCCAGTCCTACAAAATCTGCCATTTCCTGTACGGAAGCCGGAGCAAGGGCAATCAGACGATAGTCACCGTGACCGCCTCCTTTTACTGTCTGGAAATAGTCGGCCTGGCTCGGTTGGATAGTTCCCAGACCGGGACCGCCGCGCATAACGTTTACAATCAAGCAAGGCAGCTCGGCACCTGCCAGATAAGAGATGCCTTCCTGCTTCAGGCTGACACCGGGGCTGGAGGAGGAGGTCATGACCATTTTTCCACTTCCGGCACCGCCGTACACCATATTGATAGCTGCCACTTCACTTTCTGCCTGAAGAACCACCATGCCGGTCGTTTCCCAGGGTTTCAGTTCGGCAAGAGTTTCCAATACTTCCGATTGCGGAGTAATGGGATATCCGAAGTAACCGTCTGCACCGCAACGGATAGCTGCGTGGGCGATGGCTTCGTTTCCTTTCATTAATACAACTTCTTCTGCCATATTCTGCTGATTTACAGGTTTATTCTACTTTTATTTTATATACAGAGATACATCCGTCCGGACATACTGTGGCGCACGAGGCGCAGCCGTTGCAGGTATCTTCCAATATCTGTTGGGCATAGTTATACCCTTTCACATTCACCTCCTTGGTGAGGGCTATTACGTTGAGCGGACACGCTACCACACACAAGTTGCAGCCTTTGCAACGTTCGGTGTCTACTACGATTGCTCCTTTGATTTTTGCCATAATTTACGTTCTTTATTTATTGATTGTACATATCCTTGTTGTAGAAGTTCAGGATGTCCATAGCCATTTGATGGGCATGTTTTGCCGGGCTTTCGGGGTTCAGGTCGATGGCATACTGATAATTGTTCAGTGCTTGTTGCCAGTTGCCTTGTTTCCGATAGGCATTTCCCCGCAGGTAGTAAGCTTCGTCTTTGCCAGAAAAGTCTGTTTGCAGTATTTCGTCAAGCTGCTGAATGGCTTGCTCCACCTTTCCCTGGTTAATAAGCTCTTTTATGGTATTCAATCGTTCCATATTTAAACAATATCCGGGTTACTGAACCACAAAGATAGTTTTTATTTGAAGACAAAGCATATCTTAGGGTTGAATTTTGCAGGAAAAAGTGTGCTATTTATCTCTAATTGGTTACTTTTGTTCTGTATAATCAATGTGTATAGCCGATATGTGCGGCATTTGGAAACAATGAAGTGGAATGAAACTGTTTGGGAAGGCGGAAGTAATGCGTAAGTATAAAATTGTTTTTTTTATGGTTGTCGTCTCTTTGGTGGCCGGTCGTTTGTCTGCCAATCAAGGTGGCTATTTTGGCGACAGTACTCTCTATGCCTTATCCATGCAGATGTATGACAGCATCAGGTCTTCTGTTTTTCTGGAGTTGAGACAGTGTGGGTTGCAACGGGCAGAGGCTATACGAAACGCTCATTTCGATTACGTCTTCAGGGTGGCCTTGCTTTCATATTATGAAGTGAGGAAAGAGAAGGAGGAGTATCGGCAAGCGTGTGATAGGCTGGTGCGTTATTATCAGGAAATGGATGAGGATTCTTTGCTATACGAGACTTGGGGACGGTTGCCGGATTGTTTGTTGAAGTGGGGAGATTATGTGGAGGCGGTTCTTTCGTTGCGGGAAATGTCGGCCTATGCTCAGCGGCACAATCACCCTATGGGCATGGCTATTTCTCATTTTTATTTTGCGCAGTGTTATTTGAATAACGGGCAGCTTGACGAGGCAGAACGCCATTACCGATGTGCCATGGGGTGTTTTGCTGATTTGGATGTACCGGGCAAGGTGGCACGTTGCGGATTTAATTTGATTTCTATTCTGCTGGTGCGTAATGATTGGGCGGGTGCTTTGGCCTTGAGCGATTCATTGCCTTGTCATATCCGTTCGTGGGAGCAGAAGAAAGGCATTGCCGTCAATCCGGTACTCCGTGTGCAGCAGGCTATGTATCGTCTGAAGATCTTCATCAATATGAAGGATGCGAAGGCTGCTGCTGTCCAGCGAGACAGTATGCTCTATTATAATAAGGTATATGCGGATGCTTCGCAGCAAGAAGAGCTGCAATATACATTGGCTCGTTATGAACGGTTAGTAGGTAACTATTCTGAAGCAGACAGGATTCTGAAGATGCTGGTCGATGATAGTTTGCAGCAAAATAACCACTCTAGGATAGCACGGTATTGCCGTACATTGGCCGAAGTGAAGCGCTTGGAAAACTTGTCTGCGGAGGCTGCCGAGTATTTCCATTTATATGCCCTTGCAGCAGACAGTTCACAAATGACAGATTCTAATTTGCGGCTTGAGCGTATTACGAAACTTTTCCGTTTGAACGAGTTGGAGCAGGAGAAAAGAGTGGTACAAGCTGAGCATAAGAAAGCTTGTGTACTGGTTGTGTGCATAGCTGTGGTAAGTGTGATGATATTTCTTATTTGTCTCTTGTTGATGGTGCATTTTTACCGCTTGCGCCGGAAGAACCGGGAATTGGTGGAGCGTATACGTAGCCAGGAAGAGGCGGAAGAGCGTGCTATGGAAGCATGTACTTTTGTGGAAACAGTGTTGCCTAAGGGCGGGGAGGTGTCGCGCGAAAAGCAACTTTTCAGACAGATACAAATGTTGCTGTCTGATGAAAAAGTACTGTCGCGTCCTAGGTTGGGGCGTGATGAGCTGGCTGCGTTACTGAATACAAACCGTACGTATGTGGCAGAAGCCATTTCTACCTGTACGCAAGGAAAAAGTGTGTCATTGTTTGTAGCAGAAATGCGTGTGAAGCGTGCGCGTCGTTTGTTGGATCAACATACCGAAATGTCTTTGGAAGAAATAGGGATGGCATGTGGGTTTCAGTCGCAAAGTACTTTCACGAAGTATTATCGTAATTATTATGACATTACTCCTGGTGAATATCGAAAGCTGGTGGGTTCGAAATAGTTTTTTTGTTGTTAAGCAGAGGTTTGCGTATAGTAAATGAAGAATTGCGCATAGGAAAAGGAACTGAATGCCGGTTTCTGTATTTTTGTTCCAAAAAGAAAAAACAACAATTGAAGAGTTTATGAAAAATGTATTCGGATTTTTAAGTATTGTCGTGTTAACTGGATGGAGCTTATTTTCCATTTCATCATGTAGTGATCAATATGATGACAGTGAAATCAAGGACCGTCTGGATAAGGTGGAAGACAGAGTTACAAAACTTGAAGAATGGTGCTCAACCGTTAACAGTGAAATTATTTCGTTGAAAGGATTAATAACAGCTCTGGAAAACAAAGATTATGTAACCGGGGTGGAGACTCTTGAGGATGGTTATAGGATTACATTTTACAAAGGTGGAAACATCATTATCCGGAATGGAAAGGATGGTATTGACGGTGAAGATGGTATTGACGGTTATACCCCTATAATAGGTGTAGCCAAGTATTCTGATGGTTTTTATTATTGGACTGTTCAAACGCAGGATGGAAATACGGATTGGTTGACTGATGCGGATGGTGATATGGTACGCGCCACCGGGAATAATGGTAAAGACGGGGTTGATGGTGAAGATGGCGCTGATGGTGAAGATGGTGTTGACGGAAATAACGGCCTGAACCCTTACATCGGTGATAACGGCAATTGGTGGGTTGGTACTACTGATACTGGTGTAAAAGCACAAGGAGAGCAGGGCGTTTCCGGTTTAAGCCCTTATATCGGTGATAACGGCAATTGGTGGATTGGTACTACTGACACTGGTGTAAAAGCACAAGGAGAGCAGGGCATTTCCGGTTTAAGCCCTTACATCGGTGATAACGGCAATTGGTGGATTGGTACTACTGACACTGGTGTAAAAGCACAAGGGGAGCAGGGCGTTTCCGGTTTAAGCCCTTACATCGGTGATAATGGCAATTGGTGGATTGGCACTACTGATACTGGTGTAAAAGCACAAGGAGATAAGGGACTGGATGCGGTAGCGCCGCAAGTCCGTATTAATGATAATACCAACGAATGGGAGATTTCCATTGACGGAGGAAAAACCTACACTTCGACGGGCGTAAAAGCAACCGGAAATCAGGGTGATAGTATGTTCAAGGATATAGATAACTCGAATGCAGATTATGTTGTGCTAACTCTTGCCGATGGAAAGACTAAGATTACATTACCTAAACAATCGGATATTTCGTTTTCAATCGGTGATGTCTCGGAGAATAATGAAGTGATGGAAATCAATCAGAAAACGACTATCGCAGTTAATTTCTCTTCGGGATTAAAAGAAGGCTTTTTTTCTGCCATTATTGCTGATGTCATAACTCCCGGGGGTATTGTCACTCGTGCAGGTTCATCGGGCTGGGAGATTGAAATAATCAAGCCGACATTTACCAATGGAACCTATAACAATGATGCAGCGATAATAATCACTCCTATTTCGGCGGCAGTTGTAGGTTCATGCGCTATTGTTCGTGTTACAGTTATTGATAATAGAGGAAGGGAGATTACTTCTTCACGTCCTGTCAGATGCGGTAGAATGGATTTAGTTTTAAAGGAAACAGTGGCTGAAGGTGGATTGCAGGCGGCTGTTGAAAAACGATTGTCCGGTGTCACTCCGGAAATAATACGAACGCTTGTTGTGGACGGTACATTGAATAAAGATGACTATGACTATATTGTGGGACAACTGAAAGGACTGCAAGAATTGACTCTTAATAGTGCTGTTTCAATACCGGACAAGGCTTTGAACCACCGTTGGGATGAGCCTGACACATCTCTTACGAAAATTTCGGCACCCAAAGTAGTTGCTATTGGAGAATTGGCATTCAATAATTGTGCGGCTTTGGAGGAAATCGATATGCCTGCTCTGAAAACGATTGGCAAGAGTGCATTTTACAGTTGTATTAGTTTGAAGAAGTTTGCATCCTCCTCGGTCACAACCGTTGAAGAATCTGCATTTATCGAGTGTTCATCGCTTGAGAGTGTTTCTCTTCCCGGTATTACTGAAATAAAACGTTACACATTTTGCGATTGCAGCGCTCTGGTCGACATTGTCTTTCCGGAGGTGAAGGCAATAGGTGAATGTGGATTTAAAAACTGTACGTCGCTGGTATCTTTGTCAGATGTGTTATTCCCAAAGTTGGAAACATTTACCGGTGTGAATGTTTTTGAGGGCTGCACGGGACTTACTGTTGTGTCGTTGAGTAAAGTTACATCATTGGAGACTGGTCTTTTTTCACTTTGTCAATCTCTTCGGGAGGCCAGCTTGCCCAAGGTTACAACAATAGGTGGATATGTTTTTAGGAATTGTACACTGTTGGAAACGGTAGACCTGCCAGAGGCTGTATCTGTTGAGAATATGGCATTCGCGGAATGTGCTTCACTTGCGACAATAGTTTTGCCGAAAGCGGAAACATGTGATACTCATGTCTTCTGGAAGTGTACTTCACTTGAAAATGTTATATTACCTGCCGTAAAAAAGCTGGGCTCACGAGTGTTTAGTGAGTGTTCCGGGCTTTTGTGTGTCGAGTTATGTACAGCGGTCGACCATCCCGGGTTGGATTCTGTCGGTGCCTGTTTGTTCGAATCGGTAGATACTTCCCATATTGAACTATCATTAGGCTATGGAGAAATCGTTGTAACCAAGACTCTTGTGGGGGACAATCAAGAGTGGAAACGGCATTCAGGAGATTTTCAGTATAATAGATTCAAGAAGATTATTGAAAAGATGTGATATATATTAGAGCTTATATAGAATAAAATACAGGTACACAGATTTACAGTGCCCTTAAACCTTATTCTATATGATATCTATTTATAAAGAAAACGGTTACTTCAAGCTGAACAACGTTTTCTTTTATGAGAACAGTAGTTATTCACGTGAGTCATATCGAATGAGCATTAACTATAAGAGTGTGTGTCAAAACTAAAAAATCATCATTATTATTGATTTGAATGAAGTTAATCTATCCTTGTTGTGAGTAGGAGAGGAGATGCTTCATTACATTCTGAATGGCAGAATGGTATATCTTGTTAGAGTTTGACATACCTCTTATAGTTAGTGCTCTTGGAATGGAATCATCCATGTTGTTCCATATCTAAAGATGGCACATAGTTATCTTAATGTATTTTTATAACTCCAAAGCGTGGTTATTTGACAGGTATCTTGTCAATTCGCTTTTGATGGCGTCCACCTTCGAAATCCGTTTGAAAGAATTCCCTCATAATTTTGTCGGCTTCTTCCGTAGAGATGAAACGTCCCGGCATGACAAGCACGTTGGCATTGTTGTGTTGGCGTGCCAGACGGGCTATCTCGGGCTTCCAGCAGAGAGCGGCGCGGATGCCTTGGTGTTTGTTCAGCGTCATACTGATGCCTTCGCCGCTTCCGCAGATGGCAATTCCCGGATAACACTCTCCGGTTTCAACGGCCAGTGCCAGCGGATGTGCAAAGTCGGGATAGTCGCAACTCTCGGTAGAGTAAGTCCCGAAGTCCTTGTAAGCCCAGCCTTTGGCTTCCAACCAGCCGCGGACATATTCCTTCAATTCGAAGCCTGCATGGTCGGAACAGATTCCTATTGTTTTCATAATAGTCAGTTAATATATTAATATGCCAATGTGCTGATGCCTGCAGCTTGTGGGGCGCAGGCAACCAGCACATCAGCACATCGGTTAATGATTATAACATTGTTTTTACTTGCTTGTAAACGTTCTCGGCAGTGAAACCAAGCTTTTCGTCCAGCACTTTATAAGGTGCAGAGAATCCAAATGATTCCAATCCCCATACTTTACCGCGCGGACCTACCAGCCCTTGCAGTGTGACGGGCAGACCGGCTGTCAAGCCGAATACCTTGGTGCCACACGGGATAATGCTTTCTTGATATCCCGGAGCCTGGCTACGGAACAGACCTTCTGAAGGAACGGACACGATACGTACCTTGACGCCATCCTTGCGCAGTAATTCAGCGCCGGCTACCAATGTGGCAACTTCCGAGCCTGAAGCAACGAGGATTACATTCGGATTTTCATCAGATCCGGCTACGATATAAGCGCCTTTGGCAGCTTGTTCGTAATCATTGCCTTCGGGCAGGTTGGCGATATTCTGGCGGGAGAAAATCAAACCGGTTGGGGTCGTGGTGTTTTCCATTGCCAGTTTCCATGCCATAGTTGTTTCTTCTGCATCTGCCGGACGGAGTACCAACATCGAATTGTGTCCCTTGTGGTTTTTTAGTTTTTCCATCAAGCGGATTTGGACTTCTTGTTCTACTGGTTCGTGGGTAGGACCGTCTTCACCTACACGGAAGGCATCGTGTGTCCAGATGAACTTCACGGGAACTTCCATCAAGGCTGCCATACGTATAGCAGGTTTCATGTAATCGGAGAATACGAAGAATGTTCCGCAAGCGGGAATTACACCACCGTGCAGTGCCATACCGATACAGCAGCAAGCCATAGTCAGCTCGGCAACACCAGCCTGGAAGAATGCACCGCTGAAGTCATTTTTCTTGAAGGCATGTGTTTTCTTGAGGAATCCGTCTGTCTTGTCAGAATTGGAAAGGTCAGCGGAAGCAACAATCATATTTTCTACTTGAGTGGCGAGAGCACCGAGTACAGTAGCGGATGCTGCACGCGTGGCAACGCCTGCTTTCTGTTCGATGGCGGACCAATTCACTTCGGGAACTTTACCGGAGAAGAACATTTCCAGTTTGGCTGCCTTTTCCGGGTTAGCCTTTGTCCATGCGGCTTTGGCTGCATACTTTTCAGCCATGATTTTCTTCAGCTCAGCTGCACGCTTGGCATATAGCTCGGCCACTTCGGGGAAGATGACAAACGGATTTGTCGGGTCACCACCCAAATTCTTGATAGTGTTTACATAAGCGTCGCCGCCCAGAGGAGCACCGTGAGTGGCACAATTGGCCTCGTAGCTGCTGCCGTCTTCCTTGCGGGCACCCTTGCCCATTATGGTATGGCCGATAATCAGCGTCGGACGCTCTTTCTCTGCTTTGGCTTCGTTCAGTGCACCGCGGATGGCATCGGAATCGTTACCATTGATTTTAATGACTTTCCAGCCCCAAGCTTCATATTTCTTGCCGGTATCTTCGATGGTCACGTCCTTTGTTTCGGTAGAAAGTTGAATGTCGTTGGCATCATAGAACATGATAAGATTGTCCAGCCCCAATGCCCCGGCGATGCGGCCCGAGCCTTGGGAAATCTCTTCCTGAATGCCACCGTCAGAAATATAAGCGTAGATGGTCTGTGGCATTACTTCTTCGAAACGTGCCTTCATGAACTTGGCTGCAATGGCTGCACCGACTGCAAATGTGTGACCTTGCCCCAACGGACCGGAGGTGTTTTCAATACCGCGCATGATGTCACGTTCGGGATGTCCCGGAGTGGGGCTTCCCCATTGACGGAATTCTTTCAGTTCATCCAGGGTGAACTTGCCGGCCAGAGCCAATGTAGAGTAAAGCATCGGTGACATGTGTCCCGGATCGAGGAAAAAACGGTCACGACCTTCCCATGCCGGATTTTCAGGATCATATACTAGGAACTCTGAGAAGAGTACATTTACAAAGTCAGCACCACCCATGGCACCGCCTGGGTGTCCGGAGTTGGCCTTCTCAACCATGGATGCAGCAAGGATACGGATATTGTCTGCCGCACGGTTCATAAGTTTGTTGTCGTTCATATTGAATCTAATTAATTTTGAATATTATCAACGGGTTATTTTGTCCTTGTAGGTTTTCCAAGGGCAAAGATAACTCTTTATGCGTAATTCACAACACTCGCAGAGTGCCTTTTTTATCAGTATTACTGCCTTTTTGCAGTTAAAATGATACTAAACGTATTTAGCTGATTTTGTGAAGCGCACGGTAGTTTTACTGTAACTCAATAGTAACGATTGATTTGGCCGGAAGTTTAATCTTGAGAATATCTTTATTGATTTTTACCTCTTTGAACGGAACGGGTTTCACATTGTCGGGGTTTTCAAATGAATTGTAGTCCGTCAGGTTGTCGGAAGTCAATATTTCACCAACTGCTTTCTTGGCTTTCGTTCCAGACAGATTGATGGTCACTTCTTGTGCATTGTCCGCATCTACGTTGGATATGGAAATGTGTATCTTGCCGTTTTGGTCTATGGAGGCGGTAGCGCTAATCATAGGTATTCTGCGGTTGCCGCGTACATCCATCATGTCGCAGTTCAGCTCAAGAGGAATGTAGGTGGCATCTTGGTGTACATTGTACATTTTGAATACATAATAAGTGGGAGTGAGCACCATGTCTTTTCCGCTGGTCAGAATCATGGATTGCAATACATTGACGATTTGGGCTATGTTTGCCATTTTCAGACGGTCGGTATATTTATGGAAAATGTCGAAGCTGAGAGAGGCGACAAAAGCATCACGCAATGTATTCTGCTGGTACAGATGTCCGGGATTGGTACCCGGTTCAGTGTCCCACCAGGTTCCCCATTCGTCAAGCATAAGAGCCACGTTCTTTTGAGGGTCGTATTCATCCATAATGGTGCAATGCTTCTTGATGACATCTTCTATTTCGCGGCATTTACCCAATGTCCAGTAATAGTCGTCTTTGCTGAATTGGGTGGCGGCACCTTTGCTGCCGTTCCATCCGCTGACGGTATAGTAGTGCAAGGAAAGACCGTGCATACGGCCGCCTACGCGGTCCATCAGTACTTTAGTCCAGTTATAGTCGTAGTCGCTGGCACCGCTGGCTATCTTGAAGAGGCTATTGCCGTCATAGTTGCGGCAGTAGGTGGAATAGCGGCGGTAGAGGTCGGCATAATATTCGGGACGCATGCTTCCACCGCAACCCCAGCTTTCGTTTCCTACACCGAGGTATTTCACTTTCCAGGCCTTATCGCGACCGTTTTGGCGGCGCAGGCGTGCCATGGGGGAGTCTCCTTCGGAGGTCATGTATTCTACCCATTTGGCAAGTTCTTCTACGGTACCACTACCTACGTTTCCGCTGATATAGGGCTCACAACCCAGCATTTCGCAGAGATTGAGGAACTCATGGGTTCCGAAACTGTTGTCTTCGATAGTGCCTCCCCAGTTGTTGTTCACCATTTTGGGACGGTTTTCTTTAGGGCCGATACCGTCCATCCAATGGTATTCGTCGGCAAAGCAGCCGCCCGGCCAGCGAAGGACAGGTACGCGGAGCTCTTTCAGTGCATTGAACACGTCGGTGCGATAACCGTTGATATTGGGAATATCGGAATTTTCGCCTACCCAAAGTCCGCCATAGATGCAAGTTCCCAAATGTTCTGCAAACTGGCCGTAGATTTCTTTGGGAATGATTTGCTCGCTCTGGTCTGTGTGTAAAGTGATAGTGGTACTTTTCTGTGCGAAGAGTGACAACGAAGCGGAGAGAAATATGCTACTGATAAATAACTTTGTGTTCATAGGATTTTTAGTGTTATTAAATACTTAGTTTTTGAATCTTACTGATGCTTCTTCGATGGGTAATCCTGCTTTATATCTTTCGATGTAGGTGTTGAATCCGCTTACATCTTCGGCTGTCGGTGAGATTTCTATATCGGCATCTCCAGTGAATACATCCTTATCCAGAAAGTCGGCAAGGGATTGGCAGTTTCCATTGTTTACAAGGTAGGAAGCGAGGAGGGCGATTCCCCAGGCACCACCTTCGCCGGCTGTTTCCATAACGGAAATGGGGGAGTTGATGGCAGCTGCCAATATTCTCTGGCCTACTCCTTTGGTTTTGAAGAGTCCTCCGTGAGCGGTGATTCTGTCTACTTTAATCTTTTCTTCATTGAAAAGGATGTCGTTGCCGATTTTGAGGACTCCCACTGAAGCATACAGATGGGTGCGCATGAAGTTGGCAAGGTTGAACTTGTCGCTTGCCGAACGTACAAACAGTGGGCGTCCGTCTGCCAGTCCCGTTATAGGTTCGCCTGATATGTAGTTGTAAGAGATGAGCCCTCCGCAGTCTGCATTGCCTGTCAAGGCGTGGTTATAGAGTTTTCCGTAGATTTCGTCCATATCTACGGGAATACCCATCAGTTCCTGATATTCTTTGAAAATATTAATCCAGGCATTGAGGTCGGAAGTACAGTTGTTGCAATGTACCATAGCTACGAGGCTTCCATCGGGGGTGGTTACCATGTCAATCATTTTGTAGGGTTTGGACAATTCTTTCTCCAATACAATCATTGAGAAAGAGGAAGTGCCTGCCGATACGTTTCCGGTACGCTGCTTTACAGCGTTGGTGGCAACCATGCCGGTGCCAGCGTCACCTTCGGGCGGACAAATGGGAATTCCTGCTTTCAGATGTCCTGATACGTCAAGACGGCTGGCTCCTTCAGGAGTAAGGAAACCTGCGCTTTCACCGGCCGACAATACCTTCGGAAGAATATCTCGAAGCTTCCAGTCGTATCCTTTCGGAGCAATAAGTTTGTCGAACTTATCCACCATTTCAGAAGAATAGTCTTTGGTGATAGAATCGATGGGAAGCATACCGGAGGCATCGCCTATACCCAGTACCTTTTGGCCGGTTATTTGCCAGTGGACAAACCCTGCAAGGGTGGTCAGGTAATTGATGGATGGAACGTGCTCTTCATTATCCAGAATGGCTTGGTAGAGGTGGGAAATGCTCCAACGCAGAGGGATGTTATAGATGAATAGTTCGGATAGGGCTGCGGCAGCCTGGCCGGTATTAGTATTTCTCCAGGTACGGAAGGGCACAAGGATTTCTTCTTTTTCGTTGAATGCCATATAGCCGTGCATCATGGCACTGACACCGATGGCTGCCAGGGTTTCTATCTCTGTATCGTAAAGGCTTTTTACATTAGTACGGAGGTTTGCGTAGCAATCCTGCAATCCATACCAGACTGCTTCGACGCTATATGTCCACAGTCCGTCGACTAACTGATTCTCCCAAGTGTGGCTTCCTTGGGCGATGGGTTTGTTTTCCTGGTCTATCAAAACCGCCTTGATTCGTGTGGAACCAAGTTCTATGCCAAGGATGGCCTTACCTGTTTCAATAGTTGATTTTGCATCTAATTTCATGGTATTAATGATGAATTATGGATTTATAGTACGATTATAAACTACGAATTACTGATTGCAAATTGCTAGTTACGTTTGTGGTGCGTGTAATTAGGAATTCGCAATCGGTAATCCGTAATGATTATCAGCAAAGTGCCTTGTTCAGCATATAGTAGACTTCATTCATGCGCAGTTCTTTTTTGAATTCGCTGATGGTGGTATTTTCATCAATGACCACCATTTCGATGCCGGCCATTTCGGCAAAGTCTTCCCAATACTCCACCGTCAGGTCGTAGGAGAAGCTGGTATGATGTGTACCTCCGGCCAGAATCCAGGCTGCGGCGCCAACTTCGAGGTTGGGCATCGGAATCCACAGTGCGCTGGCAACGGGCAACTTGGGTAGAGGCTTGCTCTTGACGCATTCTACTTTGTTCACAATGAGGCGGAAACGGTTTCCCAAATCTACAATGGTGGCGGCTACACCTTCACCTTGTTTGCTGGTAAATACCAGGCGGGCTGTTTCGCTGTCGATACCGATGCTCAGACGGTGTACTTCCAGTTTCGGCTTCTGTTCGGCAATCAGTGGGCAGACTTCCAGCATGTGCGCCTGCAGGATGGCGCTCTTTTCTCCGTCAAAGTTCAGCGTATAGTCTTCGAGGAAAGAGCACCCCTTCGGCATGCCTTGACTCATCACCCAAGTGGTACGGTACAGTGCTGCGGTTTTCCAGTCGCCTTCGGCACCGAAGCCGTAACCTTCCGCCATCAGTCGCTGTGAGGCCAGTCCGGGGATTTGGTCAAAGTCACCCAAATCGTTGAAGTTGGTGGTGAAGCCTTTGGCGTCCGTATCTTTCAGCACGCGGCGAATGGCTATTTCAGCCTTGGCTGAGTTCCATACCTTGGCATAGGCTTCCGTACGTGTGTCTTCCAGTTCGGGAGCGTGGTCGTAGAGCTTAAAGTATTCTGTTACGAGCGCCTCCACGTCTTCGTCGCTGACCGCGTTGTAGTATGTCATTACATCATTGATGGGATAGTAGTCCACATGATAGCCCAATACTTGTTCGGCGCTGACCTTATCACCGTCCGTCACAGCCACGTTATTCATCTGGTCGCCGAAGCGGATGATGAGCATATCTTGTGCATCAGCCCATGCGGCAGCTACACGCATCCATGCAGCAATCTGGTTTTGTGCTTTTTCGTCCTGCCAGTGGCCTACTACCACTTTGCGGTTCTTTCGCATACGTGTCACGATGTGTCCGAATTCGCGGTCACCGTGAGCCGATTGGTTCAGGTTCATGAAATCCATGTCCATCGTCTCCCAAGGAATCTCCTTGTTGAACTGTGTATGGAAGTGTAGTAACGGCTTCTTCAGTTCCTGCAAACCGTGAATCCACATTTTTGCAGGAGAGAAAGTGTGCATCCAGGTGATGACTCCGATACACTTTTCGTCGTTGTTGGCAGCCTTGAAGGCAGCGGTTACTTCTTTGGATGAATTGACCGTACCTTTATATACTACCTTTACGGGCAGTTTTCCGGAATCATTCAGGCCTTTCACCATTTCATTACTATGTGCGTCTACTGCGATAACTGCGTCACCTCCGTATAAAAGCTGTGCTCCGGTTACGAACCATACTTCATATTGTTCAAATGCGTTCATATAATTTATTTTTATAGTTTATATTTAAAGAATGATAGTTATTTCTGTCCATAATAAGCGTTAGGACCGTGCTTGCGGCTGAAATGCTTCTCTATCAACACCGAATTCATAGTCAGGCGGGGATTCACGGCATAGGCTATACTGGCCATTTTTGCCACCTGCTCCATCACTACGGCATTATGTACCGCTTCGTGTGCATCTTTTCCCCACGAGAAGGGACCGTGGTTCTTTACCAATACTCCGGGAGTATGTACCGGGTTTAGCCCCTCAAAGCGTTTTACGATAACATTTCCCGTTTCCAGTTCATACGCTCCTTCCACTTCCTCCTTCGTCATGTCTGCTGTGCAGGGTATGGCGTCGTGGAAGTAATCGGCATGTGTTGTCCCGATATTCGGTATGTCACATCCTGCTTGTGCCCAGGCTGTGGCATAGGTGGAATGTGTATGCACCACTCCACCAATTTTGGGGAATGCTTTGTATAGGACAATATGAGTAGGGGTGTCCGAGGAAGGGTTTAACTTACCCTCTATGACTTTACCGTCGAGGTCTATCACCACCATATCTTCTGCTTTCATTTTATCGTAACTCACTCCACTGGGCTTGATGACTACCAGACCGGACTCGCGGTCAATGCCCGATACGTTGCCCCATGTGAAGATAACCAATCCGTGCTTCACCAGTTCAAGGTTGGCATGGAATACTTTGTCTTTCAGTGCTTCCAGCATGTTGTTTTAATTATTAATTACAATTGTAGAATATTAGGCTCTCAGAGTTTGAATTTCGGAGCTTTGCGGTATGCCTTCTCATTAAACTGATATAAGGCAGCCCCACGTTTAGACCCTGCTTTGTCTATCTTGTCAGTTTTCTCTATATAGTCCATTTCTGCTATGCGTTTTCGGAAGTTCCGTTTGTCAATATTTTCACCGTATATAGCTTCGTATAAGCTTTGCAGTTGTGACAGCGTGAACAGTTTGGGTAGCAGATTAAAGCCGATTGGTTCGGTGGACGCTTTTTGTTGCATCAACTTCCGAGCTTGTTCCACCATTTGCGGATGATCAAAGATTAGCGCTGGAAGTTCATTGATATTTACCCAGAAAGCATTATGTAGTTGTACGGATTCTTTGTCGTATTCGTTGATGTTGATGAGCGCATAGTAAGCAATGGAGACTACGCGTTCTCCCGGGTCACGATCTATAGCTCCGAAAGCTTTGACTTGTTCCATATATACATCTTCCAGTCCGGTAAGTTCATTTAGGACTCGTTTGGCTGCATCATCCACGCTTTCGCCTTCCTGTACGAATCCTCCCATCAGCGACCATTCACCCATTGCCGGTTCGAAATTGCGCTTCAGCAACAGCAGGTTCAGCTCTCCTTCATTGAAACCGAAAATAATGCAGTCGATACCTACATAAAGTTTCGGATTTGAATTATAGTAATTACTCATATCTTGATTTTTATTAAGTGGGATGCTGTATGGATTTATGTCATAGCAACATACCGATTTACCAGAAATACCAATAAAAAGCTGCTGTAATACCGAGGATGATAAGGGTATGAATTATATCCCATTTATTCCAACTCGCATGTGTAGCTGCTTTTTGTTCGGGAGTTGAAGTTCCGAATACCAGTCCTTGAATCTTTTCTTCGCTTGGGGCAGTTGTAAACACGCTGACTGCGATAACCACTATGATGCAGAACAAGAACATCCATCCGCAGAAAAACAGCCAGTTCATATCATAGAACAAATACTTGAAGGTACTACTTGACACATCTCCTGCATTGCTGTAATATACTTTTGCCCCCAAACGGGTTAAACCGATAATCATTCCGGCAATCAGTCCCCACATACCGCCTTGTGCAGAGGTTCGTTTCCAGCAGATTCCCAAAAGGAAGGCTGCGGCAATTCCTGGCGCCAATACAGATTGTACATCTTGTAAGTAGGTGTAAAGAACATCGCCTACACTGCGCATAATAGGAATCCAGAGTATGCCCGATATCACAATCACAACAGTTGCCATCTGTCCAATTCCCACCAGCTTTTTTTCAGAAGTGTTCGGCTTGAAACGTTTGTAGAAGTCAATGGTGAAAAGCATGGCAGATGAGTTGAACAAAGATGCGAGAGAGCTCATCAGTGCTGCAAGAATACCGCATACAACCAAACCTTTAACTCCAGCAGGAAGCAATTTTGCTACTAGAGTCGGGAAAGCAGCATCCGCATTGGCATTTCCGTTTGCCAACATAGGCAGAAAACCTTCTCCTCCTGTACCGAGATATTTTGGGTGTAATGCGAAAGCAATCATGCCCGGGATAAGGAATAAGAATACGGGCAATAATTCAGGTAAGCTCCGAAAATGGTGCCGCGTCGTGCTTCCTTTTCATTCTTTCCGGAAAGTACGCGTTGCACGATGAACTGGTCTGTACACCAATACCAGAATCCGATAATGGCTGAACCAATCAGTGCACCCAACCACGGGAAATTAGGGTCGTTGTTATTGCGTATAAGTTCTGTCATTGTGTTACCATAATCGTTCACTGTGATTGCACCGCAGATTCCCATCATCTCATCCCAGCCTCCCAATTCTTTGAAGCCGAGTACAAGGATTATCAGTGAACCTAACAGCAAGATAGGGGTTTGCAAGACGGAGGTGTAAAGCACCGACTTCATTCCTCCGAAGATTGTGTAGAGCGCAGTCAGTATAACCAGGCCGATGGCGGCAATCCAGAAGAAGTCGATTCCCCAAAGTTTTTTTATACCAAATACTTGTTGGAATACCAATCCTCCAGCATAAACCGTCACGGCAACCTTTGTCAGTACATAGCTGATTAAAGATATTACAAACAATATTGTACGTGACTGTGGATTATAACGGCGTTCTAGGAACTCAGGCATTGTGAATACCATGCTTCGCGAATAGAATGGTACAAATACCCAACCTAAGATAAGAATCATCCAGCCTTGTATTTCCCAATGTGCCATAGCCATACCGCTGGAAACACCGGCGCCGGCTAATCCAATTAAGTGTTCCGAACCGATGTTGGATGCAAAGATAGATGCACCGATAGCGAGCCATGTGGCATCACGGCCACCTAAAAAATAGTCTGCTGAGTCATTCTGTTTCTGTTTGACAACCCAGACAATAATTCCAATCAAAGCCAGGAAAAAGATTCCAATGACTAACCAATCTAATGTCTCCACGATAATAAATGATTTATAAGGTTATCGTTATTTTTCTACGGAAAATTTGAAAATACATTCACTATTGTAAATTTGTCCGGGCTCCAGAACAACGGAAGGCCATTGAGGCTTGTTGGGACTGTCTGGATAATGCTGTGTTTCAAGGCATACAGAAGCACGTTGGTGGTATGTGATTTCTTTTTTCCCCTTTATTGTACCATCTAGAAAGTTGCCGGTATACACTTGGATGCCTGGTTCATTGGTATAGACTTCCAAAGTGATGCCGCTTGTCGGTGAAGTCAGCTGGGCGGCTACTTGATTTATATCGCCTTTTGTATTCAAAACCCAATTGTGGTCGTAACCGTTTCCGTTCTTCAATTGTATAAAGTCGTAATTGGTAATATCTTGTCCGACAGTTTTCGGAGTTGTGAAGTCCATAGGAGTATCTTTTACAGTAACAATCTCTCCGGTTGTCATGAAAGTACTGTCTACCGGAGTATAGTTGTCCGCATTGATATATAAGATGTGGTCTGTTGCTGCCTTTGAAGGATCACCTGACAAATTGAAGTAAGAATGGTTAGTCATATTGATAATCGTCTTTTGGTCTGTTGCAGCACTGTATTTTATATCAATTGCATTGTCATCTGTTAATTTAAAAAGAACTTTTGCCGTAACGTTACCCGGAAAATTCCCGTCTCCATCCGGTGAAATGCGGGTGAGCTCCAGAGTAGTGCTGTCAATGGGATTGGCGCTGTATACTTGGTACTGCCATCCTTTGGGGCCACCGTGCAGGCAATGTCCGAAATTGTTCTGTGGTAACTGTATGGTATCTCCGTCAAGAACTATTTTTCCTTGATTAATCCGGTTGGCGTAGCGTCCGATAGAAGCGCCAAAGTCACTTGGAATGTTGATGTAATCCGCAATGCTGTCAAAGCCCAACACTACATCCTGCATAACTCCATTTTTGTCGGGTACCATAATGGATACAATACGTCCTCCAAAGTTTGTGATGCACACTTCCATACCCGCTTTATTTTTCAGCGTATAAAGCTGTGTTTGGGCATCATTGATTGTTGTTTGGAATTTTACTGGATTAAGACCGGACAGCGTAAGCGTTGTTTCTGTCTTTTGATTGCACGCAATTAGCATTATTGCGGTAATTCCTGCAAGTAGAACATGTCTTTTCATGGTTCTGTATTTAATGTGAATGAGATGATTATCTTTCTTTTGGTGTAAAAGTAACACTTTTCTTTAGTGTAGGCTGTACACTTTTATATGTTATGCAACATAAATGTCAAGAAACATATCTGTGCCAACTGGCTGTACAGATAGATGTGTTCGGAATAAACTTCTCGGATGATTTTGTTTTCAGAGTGGAAAACGGTGGAATAGGGGGGAAGAAAAAGGCGCTTCCCATTGCCGGGAAACGCCTTTTATTTGAATACTGATGTCTATTATTCTAATCTGCGGGCACCGTCGCTGATGACTACATCATATACTTTCGGGCTTCTGCCGAACTTCTTCTTGAATTCATCTTTTGCTTTTTCGATGAATGTGCTGTACAATTCATCCTTTACCAGATTGATTGTACATCCACCGAATCCACCGCCCATGACACGTGAACCGGTAACTCCACAATCGAATGCAAGGTCATTCAGAAAATCGAGTTCTTCGCAGCTTACTTCATACAACTTACTCATGCCATGATGTGTTTCATACATCTTTTGACCTACAGTTTCATAGTCGCCTTTTTCCAGGGCATCGCAAACGTCAAGTACGCGTTGAATCTCTTCGATGACATACTCTGCACGCATGTAGTCTTCTGCGCTTATGTCGGCTTTGGCTTCTTCCAGCATTTCCATGGTAACGTCACGCAGGAACTCTACGTGTGGATGTTTCTTCTGGACAGCGGCAACGGCAGCTTCGCAGCTTTGACGACGTTTGTTGTATGCTGAAGATGCAAGTTCGTGTTTCACTACAGAATCTACAAGAACCAGACGGTAACCTTGCGGATTGAATGGGAAATACTGATATTCCAGTGAACGGCAATCCAAGCGGATGAGGCTTCCTTTCTTTCCGAATACGGAAGCAAATTGGTCCATGATACCACAGTTTACACCACAATAGTTGTGTTCTGTAGATTGTCCCACTTTTGCCAGTTCAAATTTGTCTATTTTGTTGTCACCGAACAAGTCGTTCAAAGCATAGGCATAGGTACTTTCCAAAGCTGCTGAAGAGGACATTCCTGCACCCAGAGGCACATCGCCTGCAAAAGCAGTATTGAATCCTTTTACATCTACACCGCGTTTCATCATTTCCCGGCACACGCCGAAAATATATCTTGCCCAGCTTGCGCGGGGTGCGTCTTCTTCATTCAAGCCGAATTCCACATAATCTTTCAGGTCGATGGAATAAGCTTTTACTGTGTTTGTACCGTTGGGCTTTATTTCTGCAATCATTCCTTTGTCGATTGCTCCGGGGAATACAAAACCACCGTTATAGTCTGTATGCTCACCGATAAGGTTGATGCGTCCCGGAGAAGCATAAACTGCTCCCGTTGTTCCGTCAAAGTGCTTGATGAAACGGCTTCTTACGTATTCTATATCCATGATATTTATTTTTTAAGGTGAATAATAGATTTTTATTTTATTCTTTCGCTTTTTCTGAGGTTATTTCTTTCCGTCAGATACTTTGGAACCGACCAAAGCATAGAACAATACATAAGCAGAGCAGAATACCACTACCCAGTAGCTTGACATGTAGTTGCCGGTAATGTCGGCAATCCAGCCTTGCAGAGGCACCATAACAGCGCATCCGAACACCATTGTCATGAAGATACCGCTGGCGATGGCTGTGTATTTGCCCAATCCTTCGACTGCCATATTGAAGATACCACCCCACATTACGCTGGTGCAGAGGCCAACGAGCAGGAAAGCGAAGATGCCCATGGGGACTTCTGCCCAAATCACTGAAATGTTAGCCCAGTCGATACCCGGTACGTTTACTGTGACGTCTGCTGGCGCGAACATGCCGAAGATGACAAGCAGGATGCTGACTGAGGATACGGTGGTAATCATTGTACGGCTGCTTACCTTGCCACCGATACTACCGCCTACAAAACGTCCGACAAGCATCATCAGCCAATAGACAGCCACGATAAGTCCTACGATGTTGGCATCCATTCCACGTCCCGGAGTAGCGGCATCGGGTGCGGAGGTCAGGTATTGAAGGATGTAGGTAGGTGTGCCTACTTCGATACCCATGTAGAGGAAGATGGCTAATGTACCTAGCATGAAATGGCGGTACTTCATAGCGCCTTTTATCAGTGTGATGTCGATAGGAGCCTGTTCCGGTTCTTCTATTTTAGTGAAAAATATAACGATGGCTGCTATTACAAAGATAGCAAGTGCAATCATCAAAGCAGGAGTTGCATCGGCAATATGTGCTTTGGTAGCATCACCAATCAAGGCACCCATGATGATATAAACGGCAACTGCAGCACTGCTGTTGAATACGCCACCAATCTGGATAAGCTGGTTGCCTTTGTTGCCGCCGCCGCCCAGAATATTTAACATCGGGTTGACCACACAGTTCAAAATACACATGGTGAATCCGCTGATGAATGCACCAATCAGATAAACAAGGAATGCACTTTCTTTGCCCACATGTCCGCTAAGCCATTGTATCAAGATGCCGACGATACCGATGGCAAGACCTATGAGGGCGGTTTTCTTATAGCCGAATTTGGAAATAAGCATACCGGCAGGGATACCCATGACCAGATAAGCGATGAAATTCCCGATGTTTCCGATTTGTGCCAATACATTGCTGGCACCGAAATCGTTCTTAACGATAATTGCCATCGGTGAGCATAGATTTGTTACGAAAGCAATCATTGCGAAGAGCGCAATCATAATGATGATGGCTCCCCATTGTTTTTTTGGGTTACTCATGATGAAATTTGTGTTGAATTATTATTAATAATATTTTATTTTTGTATGCCAAACTTATAAATAGTCACTTGCTGGTATTCGTCACCCGGCAGCAATACTGCCGACGGAAAATGAGACTTGTTGGGCGTGTCGGGAAAACACTGGGCTTCAAAGCAGACTGCGCTTCTTGCCGGGAAAGTAGCTCCATGGGCACCTTCAAAGCCTCCAAGCCAGTTTCCGGTGTAGAGCTGTACGCCATTCTCAGTTGTATATACTTCCATGGTTCGTCCGCTGTCGGGCTCTGTGCAGGTAGCTGCAAGGCTCAGTTCTCCACTTTCTGTCTTGTTCAGTACATAGCAATGGTCATATCCTGCACCATTCACAATTTGCGTATGCTTTTCATCAATCCGTTCACCAAGAGTATGGGGAGTACGGAAATCCATTGGAGTACCTTCTACCTTTAATATTTCTCCGGTAGGGATGGATACTTCATCAATGGGTACATAAAAATCTGCGTTGATGGTAACGATATTGTTTAAGACTGTAGGAGAGGGATTGGCTATACCGGCAAGATTGAAGAAACCGTGATTGGTCAGATTGACGATGGTGGCTTTATCGGTAGTAGCCCGGTATTCGATGACCAGAGCATTGGTTTCATCCTCCAAGCGATAAGTCATTTCTACTTCGAGATTTCCGGGGAAGCCTTCTTCACCGTCAGCGGATATATAGTTGAAGATAACCGTTGATTGCTCCGGTTGGACAGCATCCCATACGCGAGCATGAAAACCGGTCGGACCGCCATGCAGTGAGTTGGGACCATTATTGATTGCCAATTGGTGCTCTTCGCCGTATAAAGTGAACTTTCCTTTGGCTATCCGGTTGCCGTAGCGTCCGATGGTAGTGTTCAGAAAAGGTTCCGGACTGTTGATTACATGCTCAATACTGTCGTGTCCTAATACAACATTGGCATATTTGCCATTTTTGTCGGGTACCATGATGGAAAGTATTGCACAGCCGTAATTAGTAACTGCAACTTCCATTCCCTGGGCATTCTTCAGGATAAACAAATCTGTCTTTTTGTTATTTATATCCTTTTGAAAGTCTCGGGGGTTCAAACCGGACAAATTACTTTCTGTTGGAGTAGTGTTTATCATATCCATGGTATTAATTAAATTTCTTGCAAATAAAAAGAAATTCTTTTGTTCCCCCAAGTAATTGGAAGGAAATGTGAAGAACATTTTAGGAAAGTTTAGCGTTTAGCAAATGGAATACAAATTGATATTTTTTGTATGTTTGTCCCCGGAATCTAGAAAAAATTACATCATTAACAGAAAGTTCTAATAAAAACAACGAATGTATCCTCTAAAATTTGAGCCTATTCTGAAGCAAACGCTTTGGGGAGGCGATAAGATTATTCCATTCAAACATTTGAATGATACCCTTGCCAATGTAGGTGAGAGTTGGGAAGTATCGGCAGTAGAAGGTAGTGAGTCCATTGTGGCCAATGGTGCTGACAAAGGATTAACGTTGCCGGATATGGTCAGGAAATATAAGGAAGACCTGGTAGGAGAAGCTAACTATGCACGTTTCGGAAATAAGTTCCCTTTGTTGATAAAGTTTATTGATGCCAAGTTGGACTTGTCGATTCAGGTACACCCGGGTGATGAGTTGGCTAAGAAACGTCATAGCAGTTTTGGTAAAAATGAAATGTGGTATGTTGTTGCCGCTGACCAAGGTGCCAAGCTGATTTCCGGTTTTGCAGAGCAGATTACTCCGAAAGAATATAAGGAACGGGTGTATAATGGTACGTTTGCGGATGTCCTGCAGACTTGTGCCATCAAACCGGGCGATGTGTTTTATGTGCCTGCAGGCCGCGTACACGGAATTGGTGCGGGAGCTTTTGTAGCAGAAATACAGCAGACGTCGGATATCACTTACCGTATTTTTGATTATAACCGTAAGGATAAGGACGGTAAATCAAGAGAACTGCATACAAGCCAGGCTATTGATGCCATTAATTTTGCAGATGTGCAGGACGATTTTCGTACGGAATACGAACAGGTGCAGAATGAACCGGTAGAAATGGTGGCAAGTCCGTATTTCACGACTTCAATCTATGACATGACGGAAGAAATCACTTGTGACTATTCTGAACTGGATTCCTTTGTTATCTTTATTTGTGTGGAAGGCGCATGTCGCATGATAGACAATGAAAAGAATGAAGTTACTGTACAGGCAGGGGAGACGGTATTGCTTCCGGCTGCAACTCAAGAGGTCACAATTGTGCCTGAGGGCTCGGTAAAACTGCTTGAAACATACGTGTAAGAGTTTTGGAGCATTTAGATAAAAAGATAAGGGTGGCATTTCGCAAAAAATGCCACCCTTATCTTTTTTTATTCGGAGTATTACTTCTTTCTTCCAAAGAATCTTTTGAACTTCTTCATCATTTTTACTCCCAATACTATACCGTCAAAGATTGCCATACCCGTGTTGAATGTCCTCATCATGGCGTTGCCCTTGTTAGTGGCAGGTCGCAGCGGAGCGAAAATCTCGTGTGTAAGTCCGGTCATGATTTCTTTTTGCAACCGTATTTTTTGCTGAAGCTCGGCTTTCTGCCGGGCGATACTTTCTAAAGTGACTGGAATGGTATTGGTGGTATTATTCATAAATATTTCAAATTAATTGTTTAAGAATAATTTAGCGATAAACTTTGTTATCGGATTGATAATAAGTCTTCTGCGGAAAGAGACAAGCAGAACGATGAGTAGTATGTGAAAACATGTGATAAGTGCAAAACTCATCATGAGCCCGCCTACCAATGGAGCTAAAACATAGACCAGCGTAAACGACAGATGAAACAGAACCACTACGCCGAGAGTAATAAGCAGTAGCACTAATAAAAGAGTGGAGAGTAGTTGGGATGTTTTTTCAATAATCTCCAATTTGGTGTATTCCTTTTGCAGCTCCAGGTATTTCTTGAATTCCGTGAACAACTGCTGCATATTTTCTATACTTTTGTCATCTGCGAACATAGTGGCTCTATTTTTAGTCTTATTCCGTTACTTCACCTTTAATCTCTGCTGCGATTTCATTCACCAAATCCTCCATTTCGTTTCGGGTCAGGCGAATGCCTTTTTTGCGGAGAATCTCTGCGATTTTGTTACGTGTGTCTTCTCCTTTTTCAGGAGCGAACAAGATACCAAGGGCTGCGCCTACAGCGGCACCACCCAGAAAAGCTGCTAGAACATTTAATCCTTTCATAATGATATTCCTTTCTTTTTTTGAAGTTAATACAACAAAGCTAACAAATTTTCTGGAAGTTTGTTCGGAATATCTGCTTTTTTTGAATTTTCTTTGTTTTTCATTTTCGTATCTGCTCCAGGCATATAGATGAGGAGCAGATACGGACTTGATATGGAGTAGAGTAGGCTGAACTATCTGTTTCCCTTTATAGGACTGTTCGGGGTAGCTCGCTTCTTTCTTCTCCGATGGTTTTCGTTTGCGCGGCTTCCGCGATAAGCCTTGCTATCCTTGGTTTTGGTTTTGATTTCTTCGGTTTTGGCTTCTTGGGCCTTCATGCCATCGGCAGTGACAAAAGGGTGTTCCTTTATCACCGGTATGTTTTTTCCTATCAGCTTTTGGATGTCTTTCAGGTAAAGCAGCTCTTCCGATTCGCAAAAAGAAAGTGCAATGCCATCGTGGCCGGCACGTCCGGTGCGTCCGATGCGGTGTACGTATGTTTCCGGGATATTGGGCAGCTCGTAGTTGATGACGTGTGATAGTTGCTCTACGTCAATTCCCCGTGCTGCAATGTCGGTTGCAATCAGTACGCGCAAATCGTGACATTTGAAACCGGTCAGTGCACGCTGCCGGGCATTCTGCGACTTGTTTCCGTGTATGGCTTCAGCCCTTATTCCTGATTTGTTTAGAATACGCGCAAGTTTGTCTGCTCCATATTTAGTTCTGGTGAAGATTAGTACGGACTCGATAGCCGGATTCTTCAGCAGATGAATCAGTAAGTCTTTTTTCTCCTTTTTCTCAACGAAATAGACTGATTGGGAGATTGTGTCAACTGTAGACGATGCGGGGGTGACTTCCACTTTCTCAGGGTGCGTCAGCATGGTTTTTGCCAAGGTTTCTATTTCGGGAGGCATTGTGGCCGAAAAGAAGAGAGTCTGTCGTTTTGCGGGCAATAGCTTTAATATGCGTCGGATATCATGTATGAATCCCATGTCCAACATACGGTCCGCTTCGTCCAAAACGAAGAATTCGAGTGCTTTTAGGTTGATGAAACCTTGGTTGACCAGGTCTTGCAGTCGTCCGGGAGTTGCAACCAGTATTTGTACTCCACGTCTCAGTTCGTCTGTCTGTGGCTTTTGTCCTACGCCGCCGAAGATGACGGCGTGCCTCAATCCGGTATACTTGCCGTACGCACTGAAGCATTCTCCTATCTGTATGGCTAGCTCGCGGGTCGGTGTCAGAATGAGTGCTTTGATACTTTTGCGGTTATCTGTTTTATACAGTTTTTGCAAGATAGGGATGGAAAATGCGGCGGTTTTGCCTGTTCCGGTCTGGGCACATCCTAATAAGTCTTTTCCTTGAAGTAATATAGGGATTGATTTTTCTTGGATTGGGGTAGGGGCGGAATACCCCTCTTCTTGAAGAGCCTTCAATATAGGTTCTATCAAATTCAAATTTTCAAATGTCATGCAATCAATTAAGTGAGCCTCATGCTCTGTTTATATTTGGCAAATATACGTCAAGTATTTCGGGAAATCTCTTTTTATGGTAGGGTTTAATTATATTTAACTAAGGAAGCTGAGGTATAATCGCATGTTATGGTGTACTTTTGTTCCATATTTAGAAATGGGATGGAAAAAAGATGGAATCGCATTTAAAATATCTTTGGATCGTATCACTGGCTTGTACTCTGACTGCTTGCATGAATGGTGGAGGAGACTTGGCCGGTAAGTGGCAGTTGCGTCAGTACCAATATGCCGACGGTACATCGGAAAAGGTGGACTGTGTATTCTATAATTTTCAAAAAGGAAGTTTTTCTGCCATATGTTTGTTGAAAGATGGCGGATTGACTACGTTTTTTGGAAATTATTCTTTGAAAGGTGCTGAAATTTCCATTATTTTGTTGCCCGAAAGTGTTAACGATGAAAATTATGATACTTATTTCGGATGGCCGGAAGGAAAACGCACCTTTAAAGTAGAAGAATTGTCCTGCTCTTCATTGCGTTTGGAATATGGGAGCACGAAATCAGTTTTTCGGAAATTTTGAGATAAAGATAAGAATAGACATAGATTTTACTAATAAAAACAATAGAAAAGATGAAAAGATTAGCCGTATTGGGAATGGGAGTGTGCATAGCTCTGGCATTCTCTTCTTGTAAATCAAGTGAAAGTGCTTATAAGAAAGCATACGAAAAGGCAAAACAGCAGGAATTGGCCGAGCCGCAAACAACTGCCCCTGCTGAAGAGGTGGCTCCGGTGGTTACCGCTCCGGTAGAAGTGAAAGTGGTGGAAAGCGCACCTGTCGGCATGCGTCAGGAAAAGGTGACTGTGGTATCAGGTGGTACCAGCTTGAAAACCTTCAGTGTGGTTTGCGGAGCTTATAGCGTGAAAGCTAATGCAGAAGGTGTGAAGCAGACATTGGTGAATGAAGGTTATGCTGCAATGGTGGTTTACAATGCAGAAAGAAATCTGTATCGTGTAGTTATCGGTACATTCGATGACAGAGCATCCGCCGAGAATCTGCGCGACTCTTTCAAAGCTAAACATCCTTCGAATGATGACTTCCAGAAAGCATGGCTGTTGTATAGCGTCAATTAATAGAATTCTTTTTGGTAATTCATAACAGAACAGAAAGGAATATATGTTTCCTTTCATGATGAGGCAGTAACTGCGAAGTTACTGCCTTTTTGATGATATGCCGAAAGAATTTTATTCCCTCTTCCTTCGTGAATACTTCCCTCTGTTTCTTTGCTCCGGCTTTATTTTCCTGATTGTGAAAAGTGCTTATAATATTCTCTCTTTCGTTTAAAAGAAGTTATAAAACAAGGGGTGAAAACTTTCGGGCCTGAAAAAGTTTCTAATTTTGCGCTTTATCTTTGAGAAGAATATAGTATGGAACAACGATATATACTGAATGCGATTGATGCCGCCTTGCAGGCTGGCGAGAAAATTCTTTCCATTTACGATGATCCGGCATCGGATTTTCAGGTAGAAAAAAAAGCGGATAATTCTCCTCTTACTATTGCCGACCGTAAGGCTCATGAAACTATCTGCCGTTTTTTGGCTGATACACCTTTCCCTCTGCTGAGCGAGGAAGGTAAGCATTTGCCTTTTCCGGAACGACGGAGTTGGGAGACCTTATGGATTGTAGACCCTTTGGACGGTACGAAGGAGTTCATAAAGAGGAACGGTGAGTTTACAGTGAATATAGCTTTGGTACATCAGTCGGTACCGGTGATGGGAGTCATTTATTTGCCGGTAAAAAAAGAACTTTATTTTGGCGTGCATGGTTCGGGTGCCTATAAGCTGTCCGGTATTGTTGCACGTGATGGAATGCCTTGGGATGAACTGATTGCGAAAGCTGTCCGGTTGCCGGAGACAAGCGCGCATGAGCGGTTTGTAATTGTGGCTTCCCGCTCACATCTGACGCCCGAGACGGAAGATTATATAGAACAGATGAAACGCAGCCATGCGGAAGTCGACCTGATATCAAGCGGGAGTTCCATCAAGATTTGTCTGGTGGCTGAAGGCAAGGCTGATGTATATCCTCGTTTTGCTCCTACGATGGAATGGGATACGGCGGCAGGGCATGCTATTGCACGTGCTGCCGGAATGGAGATTTATCAGGCGGGGAAGGAGGAACCTTTGCAATATAATAAGGAGGATTTGCTGAATCCGTGGTTCATCGTAGAGCCTGAACGTACCGAAATAAAATAACGATTTTATGACATTTGAGATTTTGTTTGTGCTGTTGGGATTGTTGGGCATGGTGATTGCCTTGGTTCTGGATAAAATGCGTCCGGGCATGGTACTCTTTTCCGTCGTAGTATTGTTCCTGTGTGCAGGTATCCTCACTCCTAAGGAGATGTTGGAAGGGTTCAGTAATAAGGGGATGATGACCGTCGCCATGCTGTTTCTGGTCAGTGAAGGTATCAGGCAGTCGGGTGCCTTGGGGCAAATAATCAAGAAGCTGCTTCCCCAAGGTAAGACTACGGTCTTTAAAGCACAATTCCGTATGTTACCCACCATCGCCTTTATTTCAGCTTTTCTAAACAATACTCCGGTGGTTGTTATCTTTGCTCCCATTATCAAGCGTTGGGCGGAATCGGTGAAGTTGCCTGCTACCAAGTTCCTTATACCTCTTTCATACGTTACGATACTTGGTGGTATCTGTACGTTGATAGGCACATCGACCAATCTGGTGGTGCATGGTATGATATTGGAAGCCGGATATGAGGGTTTCGCAATGTTCGAGTTGGGCAAAGTGGGGATTTTCATTGCGATTGTGGGAGTTATTTATCTGTTCGCTTTTTCCTCAAGGCTTTTGCCGGATGTTCGTACGGATGCGGTGAAGCTTGATGAGGAGCCGGAGGAGCATGGAGATTTGCATCGGGTGGAGGCTGTACTCGGTGCCCGTTTTCCCGGTATCAACAAGAAACTGGGTGATTTTAATTTCAAACGGCATTATGGGGCCGAAGTGAAAGAGATTAAGCGTAGCGGTCAGAGCATTGCCGGAAATTTGGAAAATGAATATCTCCGCGAAGGGGATACGCTGGTGGTGATGGCCGATGACTCTTTTGTAAAGACCTGGGGGGAATCTTCGGTATTCGTGTTGCTGGCCAATGGCAAGGATACGGAACCGGTGCCTGGAAAGGGAAAGCGCTGGTTTGCCTTGGCTTTGCTGATATTGATGATAGTGGGTGCGACGGTCGGTGAACTTCCGGCTGTCAAGGAAGCTTTCCCGAAAATCAAGCTGGACATGTTTTTCTTCGTTTCCATTACTACCATCATTATGGCCTGGACAAAGATATTCCCGGCCCGCAAGTATACCAAGTATATATCTTGGGATATTCTGATTACGATTGCTTGTGCTTTTGCCATCAGCAAGGCGATGGTGAATTCCGGTGTGGCGGATGTTGTGGCGCGTTTCATTATAGGCATGAGCCATCATTATGGCCCCCACGTGTTACTGGCTGCTATGTTTATCATAACGAACTTGTTTACGGAACTGATTACGAACAATGCGGCTGCGGCACTTGCTTTCCCGTTGGCACTTTCCATTTCTTCACAGATGGGAGTCAGCCCAATGCCTTTCTTTGTGGTGATTTGTATGGCGGCTTCTGCCAGTTTCTCCACTCCTATAGGATATCAGACTAATTTGATTGTACAAGGTATCGGTAACTATAAGTTTACGGATTTTGTACGTATCGGATTGCCTTTGAATATCATCACTTTCTTGATATCCGTTTTCTTGATTCCTTTAATTTGGCCATTTTAAAAAAAAGAAGAAATAATAACATATGGAAGAAAACAATCACATATATCCGATATTTGACAGAATGCTGATGCGGAAGGACAAAGAAGATTTGTTGAAGCAGCGCAGCGTGATGATTTGGTTTACCGGTTTGAGCGGATCCGGCAAAAGCACGATAGCCATTGCCTTGGAGCGTGAGCTTCATAAGAGGGGATTGCTTTGCCGTATTTTGGATGGTGACAATATTCGTAGTGGCATCAACAATAACCTCGGTTTTACGGAGGCCGACCGTGTGGAGAATATCCGGCGTATAGCCGAAGTATCAAAACTCTTTCTTGATACGGGTATCATAACAATTGCGGCTTTTATCAGTCCCAATAACGATATTCGTGAGATGGCGGCTGATATTATCGGACAAGACGATTTTCTGGAAGTTTATGTCAGTACCCCGCTTGAAGAGTGTGAACGCCGTGACGTGAAGGGGCTTTATGCCAAGGCACGCAAGGGAGAAATCAAGAATTTTACGGGTATTTCCGCGCCTTTTGAGGAACCTGTCCATCCGGCTCTGACGTTGGACACCTCTGTTCTCAGCCTGGAAGAATCAGTCAACAAGCTGCTGGAACTTATTTTACCAAGAACTCAGAAGAAATAAAATATAATGAAAGAAGAATATAAATTGAGCCATTTGAAGGAACTCGAAGCAGAGTCCATTCATATTATCCGTGAAGTGGCGGCGGAGTTTGAGAATCCGGTGATGCTGTATAGCATCGGCAAGGATTCTTCGGTTATGGTGCGCTTGGCCGAGAAAGCGTTTGCTCCCGGCAAAGTGCCGTTCCCGTTGATGCACATCGATTCCAAGTGGAAGTTTAAGGAGATGATAGAGTTTCGTGACGAGTATGCCGGGAAGTACGGTTGGAACCTGATAGTGGAAAGCAATATGGAAGCTTTCAATGCGGGGGTCGGACCCTTTACGCATGGCAGCAAGGTACATACGGACCTGATGAAAACGCAAGCTTTGCTCCACGCATTGGATAAGCATAAGTTTGATGCTGCATTCGGTGGCGCTCGCCGCGACGAGGAGAAGTCACGCGCTAAAGAGCGTATTTTCTCCTTCCGCGACAAGTTCCATCAATGGGACCCCAAAAATCAGCGTCCCGAGTTGTGGGATATTTATAATGCCCGCGTACATAAGGGAGAGAGCATCCGCGTATTTCCGTTAAGTAATTGGACGGAGCTGGACATCTGGCAATATATACGTCTGGAAAACATTCCTATTGTGCCGTTGTATTTTGCCAAGGAACGTCCTTGCGTGGAGATTGACGGAAATCTGATAATGGCAGATGACGACCGTTTGCCGGAACAGTACCGCGACCAGATAAAGATGCGTATGGTGCGTTTCCGTACGCTGGGCTGTTGGCCCTTGACCGGTGCTGTGGAAAGCGATGCCGATACCATCGAGAAGATTGTCGAAGAAATGATGACCACTACCAAGAGTGAACGGACAACCCGGGTCATTGACTTCGACCAGGACGCAAGCATGGAGCAGAAGAAGCGTGAGGGATACTTCTAAAGGAATTAGAAATTAAGAATTAAAAACAGAAAGATTAGGATGAACGATTCTACACTTGATATAAAGGCTTTCCTTGACAAAGATGAGCAAAAGGATTTGCTGAGGCTGTTGACTGCCGGTTCTGTGGATGACGGAAAATCCACATTGATAGGCCGTTTGTTGTTCGACAGCAAGAAATTGTACGAAGACCAGCTGGACGCACTGGAGCGTGACAGCAAACGCATGGGAAATGCCGGTGACCATATAGACTATGCCCTTTTGCTGGACGGCTTGAAGGCAGAGCGCGAACAAGGCATCACCATCGACGTGGCATACCGCTACTTCTCGACCAATAACCGTAAGTTTATCATTGCCGACACTCCGGGACACGAGCAATACACGCGCAACATGATTACCGGAGGCTCTACGGCCAACTTGGCAATTATTCTGGTGGATGCACGTATGGGTGTCATTACGCAGACGCGCCGGCATACTTTCCTGGTGTCGTTGCTGGGCATCAAGCATGTGGTGCTTGCTGTCAACAAGATGGACCTGGTGGATTTTTCCGAAAAACGTTTTAATGAGATAGTCGATGAGTATCGGAAGTTTATAGCTCCGTTGGGCATTCCTGATGTGAACTGCATTCCGCTGTCAGCCTTGGACGGAGACAATGTGGTGGAGAAGTCGGAACGTACTCCTTGGTATGAGGGCATTTCACTTCTTGACTTCCTGGAGACGGTACATATTGACAATGACCATAATCTGAAGGATTTTCGTTTCCCGGTTCAATACGTCTTGCGCCCCAATCTCGATTTCCGTGGTTTTTGCGGCAAGGTGGCTTCGGGCATTGTCCGTAAGGGAGATGAAGTGATGGCATTGCCTTCCGGCAAGAAGTCGCATGTCAAGAGTATAGTTACATACGACGGCGAATTGGATTACGCCTTTCCGCCCCAGTCCGTCACTTTGACGCTGGAAGACGAGATAGATGTGTCGAGAGGGGAAATGCTGGTACATCCGGATAACCTGCCTGTCATGGACCGCAATTTTGAGACGATGCTGGTTTGGATGGATGAAGAGCCGATGGATATAAACAAATCATTCTTCATCAAGCAGACCACCAATATAAGCCGCACCCGTATCGACAGCATTAAGTATAAGGTGGATGTCAATACGATGGAGCATCTTTCCCTTGACAACGGAAAACTGAGCAAGGAAACATTGCCGATGCAGCTCAATCAAATTGCGCGCGTGGTGCTGACTACTGCCAAAGAGCTTTTCTTTGACCCTTATCAGCAGAATAAGGCTACCGGTTCGTTTATCCTGATAGACCCGATAACCAACAATACCAGTGCTGTAGGTATGATTATCGATAGGGTGGAGGATAAGGATATGCACTTGTCCGAGGACATGCCTGTGCTGAACCTGCCTAAGTTGGGTATTGCTCCCGAACATTATGAGGCTATCGAAAAGGCTGTGAAGGAACTTAAACGCCAGGGCATTGCAGTGATTATAGAGAAGGAATAGACGTTACTTGTGCGGAGTATGACCGTTTCCTGCAGAGGAAACGGCTTTTGCCGTGAGAGGTATATGTGTGCTAAATGTAATATATTAATATATAGACTATAATGGGATTATTAGAATTCAACAAGCTTCCTATAAACACATTGGTAGGTGCGGATTGGAAGACATTCAAGGATATAACAGGCGGTCGTGATATCGGTGCCGCCTACAAAGGTAAGTACCGGCTGACAAAAGCCGTCTGCCGTCTGCTGTCCACTTTGGCTCCTCTGCAGGACAGGCGCTATGAAAAGCTTCTGGCTGCTAAGCCTCTGGAGCACGACCCGGTATTCATTTTGGGACACTGGCGTAGCGGGACTACGTTTGTGCATAATGTCTTCTCCTGCGACAGGCATTTCGGCTACAACACGACATACCAGACTGTATTTCCGCATCTTATGATGTGGGGGCAGCCTTTCTTTAAGAAGAACATGAGTTGGCTGATGCCGGACAAACGTCCCACGGACAATATGGAGCTTGCTGTTGACCTTCCGCAGGAAGAGGAGTTTGCTTTGGCAAATATGATGCCCTATACCTATTATAATTTCTGGTTTCTGCCCAAGTATCAGCAAGAGTATGCCGATAAATACCTGCTGTTTGATGATATCACGGAGCAAGAACTGAAAGTGTTTGAGGAGACTTTCGTCAAACTGATAAAGATTTCTCTTTGGAATACGAACGGAACCCAGTTCCTTAGTAAGAATCCGCCTCATACGGGACGTGTGAAAGAGCTTGTCAAGATGTTCCCCAATGCTAAGTTCATCTATCTGATGCGCAATCCTTATACTGTTTTCGAAAGTACACGTAGTTTCTTTACTAACACCATTCAGCCGTTGAAACTGCAGGACATCAGTAATGAGGAACTTGAAAAGAACATATTGTCCATTTATGCCAAACTGTATCATAAGTACGAGGCGGACAAGGCATGTATTCCTGAAGGAAATCTGATAGAGGTGAAGTTTGAGGACTTCGAAGCGGATGCGATGGGAATGACTGAGCATATCTACAAGGCCTTGTCCATACCGGGTTTTGCAGAAGCGCGTGCCGATATTGAGAAGTATGTAGGCGGAAAGAAAGGGTATAAGAAGAATAAATACAAGTATGATGAGCGTACGGTGCAGTTGGTTCAGGATAACTGGAATTTTGCGCTGCAACAGTGGAATTACGATTTATAATGACTGCCGATTATCAATGAAAAAAATGATTCAAAAGAAAGTTCGTATATGGGGAGTGCTGTCTGCCATGTTCTGTTGCGGATTTGTTTCTGCGCAGCAGCACGAGGTAGAGTTGATTCCTTTCGGAAATATGGATCAGTGGATTGACCGTCAAATCAAGGAGTCCGGTATTATTGGCGGTGCTACGAAGAATGTGTATGCCATCGGGCCCGCTGCCACTGTCACCGAAACCAAGGCATATAAGAATATGGGAGGTTCGCCATGGGCGACATCCAATGTGATGGCACGGGTAGCCGGTATTACGAAAACCAATACTTCTGTTTTTCCGGAAAAAAGGGGAGATGGTTTCTGCGCCCGCATGGACACCCGTATGGAGAGTGTAAAGGTTTTTGGACTCGTGGATATCACAGTGCTGGCTGCCGGATCCATGTTTCTGGGTGAGGTGCACGAACCTATCAAGGGAACCAAGAATCCGCAGAAAATGCTGAATTCCGGCATACCTTTTACAAAGAAACCTATCGCCATACAGTTTGATTATAAAGTAAAGATGTCCGACCGCGAGAAGCGTATCCGTGCAACGGGCTTTAGCCGTATCACAGATGTGGAAGGAAAGGACTTTCCGGAAGTGAATCTGTTCTTGCAAAAGCGCTGGGAGGATGAGAAGGGGAATATCTATGCCAAGCGCGTAGGAACGATGGTCGTAAGATATTATACTACTACCGGTTGGCATAATAATGCCACTTATTCCATCATGTACGGTGATATTACCGGTGATCCTGCATACAAGGCCCACATGATGCGCCTTCAGGTTGAAGAACGCTATGCAGTTAATAGTAAAGGAGAAAGTGTACCGGTTAAGGAGGTTGCCTGGGGCACGGAGGATGATGTGCCCACTCATTTGCTGCTGCAATTTACCTCTAGTCATGGTGGTGCTTATATAGGGTCTCCCGGCAACTCGCTATGGATTGACAATGTAAAATTGGTTTATTAGACATTGGTACACTTGGTACAGAGGTTCATCCGTCCTCTTGCCTCACACACACGTACGCGCGGGAAAGAGAGGGGGGAATCCGAAAAGGGCAGAAAAATCAGGACCGGCATTCTGTAACACCTGACGGAATTCTACGGCATCGGTCGCAAATACCGGAAGGTTAAGAGGGCCTGTCTTTCCGTACTTCGCTTGGCCTGGCGCGCATACGCGCGTGTGTGAGGCAAGAGGACGGATGAACCTCTGTACCAAGTGTACCAATGTCAGCTTTGCATCGCCTGAGTTGACCTCTGCACCACTCAAGTTGACCTTTACGTCGCCAGACCTCAGGTTTATGGTTTTTCCGGTGCAGCCGCTATTTTTGCAAATAATTTTTCTATTCATTCTTTTTGAAGAAAAAACGATATTATTTCATCTTTTCAGATAAAAATCTTTGGTATTATTAAAAATGTATCTATTTTTGCACCGCATTTTGTGTTATACGGACACAAAAAAGGTTGAAAAAATGAGGTATAAAAACTCTAACATAAAAAAGTGCCTAAATACTAAAACAATAGCACGGTGTGCGGCGTTCTTTTTATTCTGTTTGCTTCCTTTAAAAGGAATTTGTCAAACGGGAGAAAGTACTGTAGATGCTTTAGTGGAAATGGGATTTGAAAATGTTGGATGGACGGAAGATGACGATGAACGTGTTTATGTTCTGCAGAACTCTGCATATCGTTTGCAAGGCGTAGGCATAGGCAAAGCGGTGGATGTTATCCAAAAGACGGGTTTGTCGGAAGAAAAACCGTGCCGGATAATAGTTCTGGATAATAATGTGCCTCAGATTTCTCTTTATTACCATCCTCTAAAGGGTGATTCGGTGCCTCAGGCAGAGCGTAAAGACTGGCATGTAAGCTATGAGCTGGGTGACGCTTGGGAGAGTGCACGGAAAATAAAGTTGAAAAATAGCTCTTTGTTCAAGATTGATGTATTGGTGTATCCGGAGTTGGCTTTCAAGAATCTGATTATTACACAGATTTACCAGGTTTTATTTGATTTGAGCCCGGCCGTGGAAGTTTCGCTGTGGAAAGGCATGAAGCTTACGGCGCAAATGAAAATACCGGTATATAATGATGGTTATGGAAAGCGGGAAGGAAAAGTTCATCCGGGTTTTTTAACGGTTTCGCAGCGCTTTCGTTTGCCATATAATGTTTTCGGCAAAACAACGATTGGCATTTTTAACGGTAGTCGTTATGGTTTTGATGCGGAATTTTCCCGGCCTTTCAAGGATGAACGTTTTTCAGTGTTTGCCCGAATGGGGTATACGGGAGCCGGAAGGTGGGATGGATTCAAATTCCAGTATGATCCTTCGCAATGGTTGCTTTCATGGTCTTTGGGAGGTAGCTTCTATTGGCCGCGTTACAATATGCAGTTTACGCTGCAAACAGAACGGTATATGCTGAAAGAAAAAGGAGTGCGGTTTGATATGATACGCCATTTCCGATATTGTTCGATTGGATTTTATGCGGTAAAGGCAAAAAATATAAAGGCAAACGGAGGATTCCGTTTCCAAGTGGCATTGCCCGCTTATAAATATAGAAGAAAAGGATATGTGCCGCGTGTTAATGCTTCAAACAATATGGGTATTACTTATAATGCCGGTAATGAAAGGTATTATTATAAGCAATATCGGTCGGAAGCAAGCGATAATATAATGGAGAAGAATAGTTTTAACCCATATTTTATTAAGTCGGAATTGTTAAATTTTTAATTAATTAATTGAAATGAGAAAAAGAAGTTTTTTAAGCGGCGTAAGTGCTAAATTGGCATTGGCTGCAGTAGCTTTGACAAGCATGATGTTCACAAGCTGCGAAAAAGAGGAATTTAATTTTGCACCCGTAGAAGTAGAACCTGCAAGTGCTACCATTCTTGTTACTGTATACGACTTGAATGACGGCTCTGTTATCACAGATGCTGCAATTACAGAAAATGGAGCTGCTGTTTCTAATTCAATCAAAGTAGAAGCAGGTGAAGATGGTACAATTGCTGCGGCAACAAGAACTTTTGCTGCTACAAAAAGTGGCTATGTAGCCGGAGAAGGACAAGCTACTATTCCTGCTCTTGCAAAAGGTAAGTCTGCTGTTGTTCCGGTAAGTATTTTCTTGCAACGGGTAGATGCTGCTTTCGATAATCCTACAGCGAAAGATGAAGAGGATGCTAAACTCTCTGATGATAAAACTGTTATGATGGACCTTGGCGATAATACTGAAGCAGGTGAAGAACCTATTGTAAAGTCAATCAAGTACGATGCTGAGTATGGTCAGAAAGTTCAAAATCTGAGTGATGTAGAAAAGTGGATTGACGCTATGCCTACTACGAAGGCAATGTCTGCTGCTGATGTAAAAAATGTATTGAAAGCTTTGGTTGCGTCATACAATCCGGGTATAGAGAAAAGAGAAATGGTTAAGGATATTATCATTATGCCTTTCACTAAGTTGGTTAGTGTAAACATTATCAACAATTACAAAACAACAAAGAAGAGCATTACTGCTACTGTTGACGGCGTTTCTTATACTGTTCCTGGTGTAGAAATCAAGGAAGTTGTAAATACAGTAGTTGATCCTCGATTTATTTCTGTAGCACACGGTCACGATCATGGTCACGGTCATGGCGATGGTAACAATGCCGGTGGTGGTATTGGTGAAAACTAATTGATTTTTTAGTTGTTGTTTATCTTTAAACCAAAGAAAAGATGAAAAGTAAATTAATGATAGCCTCCTTATTGTTGGCAGGCGCTTGTGCAGCAAACCTGAATGCACAAGAAAAAAAGAGCTACTACACTCCGAAATGGAGCGACAATATTTTTGTCAGTGTAGGTGGCGGTATTCATTCCATCAACAATGATGGTTTCAACAAGATTGCTCCGCATTTCAGCGTATCATTGGGTAAGCTGATTACTCCGACTTGGGGAGTACGTGCTCAGGTGAACGGTGTTACTCAACACTTGTGCCTGGATAACGCATATTGGGAACATAACAAGACTTACATTGGCGGTAACATTGATGCAATGGTCAACTTGTCTACATTGTTTGCCGGTGTAAATCCTAACCGTTTCTTCGAGGTTTACGGTTTTGCCGGTCCTCAGTTGTCAGTAGCAAAATCTACCAACGTAATGGTTCAAAACGACGGAACAATGATTCCTGATGGCGAGGCTAAGGCTAGAGCCCGTGTAGGTGCTTCTGCCGGTTTGGGCTTGAAGTTCAATATCAACACCAAGTGGGCTATTGACGTAGAAGCCCGTGGTGCTATCGCTCCGTCCGTTTTCGGTAACATCAGTAGCCATCGCAAGGCTGAAGGTACAGGTATGCTGACCGCAGGTGTAAGCTACATCTTCGGTGGCAAGAAGTTCCTGCCTGCTTCCAATGTAGACGAAGATGCTGTCAATGCAGAAATCAACAGATACAGAAGCGAGCTGGCTCAGGCTCAGGCTGACCTGGCTAACTGCAAGAACGCACTGGCCAATGCTAAACCGGAAGTGAAGGAAGTGACCAAGGAAGTTGAAGTTGCCGGTCCGCGTGCTATCTTCTTCAAGATTGGTAGCGCCCGTCTGGATGACTATGGTAAAGTTAACATCGAATTGGCTGCCAAGATTCTGAAGGCTAATCCGGACAAGAAGTACAAGGTTGCAGGTTATGCAGACAAGGCTACCGGTAGCGCTTCTTGGAACCAAAAGCTGTCTGAAAAGCGTGCTCAGGTTGTTTACGATGCCTTGATTGCTCAGGGTGTTGACAAAGACCAGCTCGAACTCGTAGGATTCGGTGGTACTGCCAATATGTTCGGCAAGAACTTCTTGAACCGCGTAGTTATCTTGGAATAATATACTCCAAGTGACAAATAGACTCTAAAAATGAAGGCGTCTGGGACTCAGACGCCTTTTTTTGGTACTATGTCCGATGCATGTTATAAAGCAACCCATTTTTATCAGCGACTGAATTTATATGTGATGATGAAGTTCAAGCTATTTCTTATCGTTCTGTCTTGCAGCCTTTCCCTATCGGCCTTTTCTCAGCTGACGTATGGTACGACGGGGCTGTTGCACGCACCCTCTGCGGAGATGCAGCGCGACAAGACTTTCATGGTCGGCGGCAACTTCCTGAACAAGGAACTCACACCGCCCACCTGGTACTATCATACCTACAACTATTTTCTGAATGTCACCATCTTCCCCTTTCTGGAAGTGGCCTACACATGTACGCTTTTCAAGGCGGAGGCGTTGGGCCTGAAACCATACGGGTACAGCGGATTCACGAACCAGGACCGTTACTTTTCAGCCCGTTTGCGTGTGTTGAAGGAGGGACAGTTCTGGAAATACATGCCGGCTGTCGTGCTGGGGACGTCCGACCCGTTCACTTCCTCCGGAGGGGGACAAGTCGGCACCACGGAAGGTAACGGCTATTACAGCCGTTTCTATATTGCCGCTTCCAAGCATATACCCGTCATGGGCAAGGAGGAAGTGGGCGTTCACCTTTCCTACCTTTATAACAACCGCAAGGAGTACAAGCTGAACGGGCTGGCATTGGGTGTCACCTACAATCCCTCCTTTCATCCGCAGTTGAGGGTGATAGCGGAGTATGACTCCAAGGACTTTGCCCTGGGAGCCACCTATCTGCTGTTCAAGCATCTGCATGTGCAGCTGGAAATGCAGAGGATGAAGTATTTCAGTGGAGGGCTCACATACAAAATTCATCTGAAATAATTAGTGGAAAAATCAGAGGAGGGGATGTTTGATATTACCAGACATCCCCTTTTTCTGTATTATATATGTAAGATTAACGGCAAAATCCAAATTTTAATCGTAATTTTGTAGCCCATTATGAGTAGAATAATAGCCATAGACTACGGTCGGAAACGTACGGGAATAGCCGTGAGCGATACATTGCAGATGATTGCCAATGGACTGACAACTGTGCCTACACACCAACTGTTGCAGTTCCTTCTTGATTATGTGACTAAGGAACCGGTGGAGCGGATTTTGGTAGGTCTGCCTAAGCAGATGAACAATGAGGCTTCGGAAAACATGAGGAATATCGAGCCTTTTGTCCGTTCGTTGAAGAAGAAACTGCCTGACATGCCGGTTGAATATGTAGACGAACGTTTTACTTCTGTTCTGGCTCATCGGACGATGCTTGAGGCCGGCTTGAAGAAGAAAGCTCGCCAGAACAAAGCGTTGGTGGACGAAATCAGTGCGACTATTATTCTGCAAACTTATTTGGAGAACAAGCGCTTCTCCTTCTTATAATGTATAGGGAAGTAATGTGTAATTAAGTAATATTGTAATTAAGGAAATGATTTTACCCATTTATGTGTACGGCCAGCCCGTATTGAGAAAGGTGGCAGAGGATATTGCTCCGGACTATCCGAACTTGAAGGAACTTATTGAGAATATGTTTGAAACCATGGACCATGCCGAAGGTGTAGGGCTTGCAGCTCCGCAAATAGGTCTTCCTATCCGTGTTGTGGTTATCAATTTGGATGTTCTGTCTGAAGATTTGCCGGAATACAAAGATTTTCGTAAGGTGTATATCAATGCCCATATTTTGGAAGTGGGAGGTGAAACCGTGTCTATGGATGAGGGTTGCTTGAGCCTCCCGGGAATTCATGAATCTGTGAAGCGTGGCGATAAGATACGTGTGGAGTATCTGGACGAGAACCTGGAACCGCACGACGAGATTGTAGAAGGCTATCTGGCACGCGTGATGCAGCATGAGTTCGACCATCTGGAAGGAAAGATGTTTATCGACCATTTGTCTCCGCTCCGCAAGCAGATGATTAAAGGAAAACTGAATGCCATGTTGAAAGGCAAGGCGCACTGTACTTATAAGGTGAAAACCGTAAAGAAATAAGTCAATCATATAATATGGTATAAAAGGCTCAAAAAATATAAAAAGTATTCCGTGAATCCTGACAAGTAAGCGAAAAACGTTACTTTTGTTTCGTTTACAAGTATTTATAAAACAAGATGATAAAAAAAATACTGACGGCTATTTTGCTGCTACCCACGTTGCTGTATGCACAAATCAATACGGAACGGGTGATGACCATTGCTCGGAATGCATTGTATTTTGAGGATTACGTGCTTTCTATCCAATATTTTAATCAGGTAATCAACGCGAAGCCTTATTTATATGAGCCTTATTTTTTTCGCGGACTGGCAAAAATCAATCTGGATGACTATCAGGGGGCGGAGAGTGATTGCGATGCTGCGATTCAAAGAAATCCTTTCGTAGTAGGTGCTTACCAGATCAGAGGACTGGCACGTATCCGGCAGAACAAGTTTGACAGGGCGATTGAAGATTATAAAACTGCCCTCAAATACGACCCCGAGAATCTGGTGCTTTGGCATAATCTTTCCCTTTGCCATATTCAAAAAGAAGATTATGAGTCGGCTAAGGAAGATTTGGGTACGCTCCTGACAATTGCCCCCAAGTACACACGCGCTTATCTTATGCGTGGTGAGGTTTCTCTGAAACAGAACGATACGATACAGGCTTTGTATGATTTTGACAAAGCTATCGGTATGGACCGCTATGACCCGGACGGATGGGGGGCAAGAGCCATTGTACGTCTTCAGCAAGGGAAGTATAAAGAGGCTGAAGCTGATTTGGACCAGTCCATCCATCTGAGTGCAAAGAATGCCGGCAACTATATCAACCGTGCCTTGGCGCGTTTCCATCAGAATAATTTGAGAGGTGCCATGAGCGACTATGACTTGGCTCTGGATATTGATCCGAATAATTTTCTCGGGCACTACAACCGAGGTTTGCTGCGTGCCCAGGTAGGCGATGACAACCGGGCGATAGAGGATTTTGATTTTGTGTTGAAGATAGAACCGGACAACATGATGGCTACCTTCAATCGTGGTTTGTTGCGTGCTCAAACGGGGGATTACCGGGGAGCAGTCAGCGACTATTCCAAAGTGATTGCAGAATATCCTAATTTTATGGCAGGCTATTATCGGCGTGCCGAAGCCCGTAAAAAGATTGGCGACCATAAGGGGGCTGAACAGGATGAGTTCAAAATCATGAAGATGCAGATTGATAAGCGCAACGGTGTTTCTTCCGGTGAGAAAAAAGAAGATAGCGACAGTAAGGATGTTGCGGATAATTCTTCGGAAAACTCCAATGGCGGGAAAACACGTAAGAAATCGGACAAGAACATGGAAAACTATCGGAAAATTGTAATAGCGGACGATTCGGAAGCTGACCAGCGTTATAAGAGCGATTATCGCGGACGCGTACAAGACCGGAATGTGACCATCAAGCTTGAGCCGATGTATGCTTTGACATATTATGAGAAATTGAGCGATGTGAAGCGTATCGTACATTATCATAAGTATATCGAGGAACTGAACCATTCGAAACAGTTCCCGAAGCCACTGCGCATTACCAATATGGAGGCTCCGCTGACGGAGGAACAAGTACGTTTCCACTTTGCTTTGATAGATGCTCATACGTCTGATGTGGTAGCTGATGAGAGGAATGCCCAAAAACGTTTCATGAGAGGTCTGGATTTTTATCTGGTTCAGGATTTTGCCAGTTCCATAGATGACTTTACGAAAAGTATTTTGTTGGATGATACTTTCTTCCCGGCATACTTTATGCGTGCTTTGGTGCGTTATAAGCAACTGGAATATAAAAAGGCCGAAGCCACAATGAGTGAAGGTGCCACTCTGAGTGCAACGGAAATGAAAAAGCCTGAAGTGACGGCCATCGACTATGAAGTTGTGAAGAATGACCTGGATCATGTTATCCAATTGGCTCCTGATTTTGTCTATGGCTATTACAACCGTGGCAATGTGTCTTCGTTGCTGAAGGATTACCGTGCCGCCTTGGTGGATTATGATAAGGCGATTGAGTTGAGTCCCGATTTTGCAGAAGCATACTTTAACCGTGGATTGACACATATCTTTTTGGGGAATAACAAACAAGGTATTTCCGATTTGAGTAAAGCCGGAGAGTTGGGCATTGTGTCGGCCTATAACATTATAAAGAGGTTTACAGTTACACGTGAATAACATTTTTTTGCTAAAAAATAGAATATCAAAAAGAATTAGTTATTTTTGCGTTCTGAAAAATGAAATATACATATAAACTATGATAAAGATAACATTTCCAGACGGCTCTGTTCGTGAATATAACGAAGGAGTAACGGGACTGCAGATTGCAGAAAGCATCAGTTCGCGACTGGCACAGGATGTGCTGGCTTGTGGCGTGAACGGAGAAACTTATGATTTGGGGCGTCCTATCATGCAAGACGCTGAAGTGGTTCTTTATAAATGGGAGGATGAGCAGGGCAAGCATGCCTTTTGGCATACCAGTGCCCACTTGCTGGCCGAGGCTTTGCAAGAGCTCTATCCGGGCATCCAGTTCGGTATAGGTCCTGCTATCGAAAACGGTTTCTACTATGATGTGGATCCGGGTGAAACGACTATCAAGGAAGCCGACCTTCCGGTCATTGAGAAAAAAATGGCTGAATTGGTGGCTAAGAAAGAAGCGGTTGTCAGACAAGACATTGCCAAGGCAGATGCTTTGAAGATGTTCGGCGACCGTGGAGAAACTTATAAATGCGAGCTGATTTCCGAATTGGAAGACGGTCACATCACTACTTATACGCAAGGTGCGTTTACTGATTTGTGCCGTGGCCCTCACTTGATGACCACAGCTCCTATCAAGGCTATTAAGCTGACTTCCGTTGCCGGTGCTTACTGGCGTGGACAAGAAGACCGTAAAATGATGACCCGTATCTATGGTATCACCTTCCCTAAGAAGAAGATGCTGGATGAGTATCTCGTTCTGCTGGAAGAGGCAAAGAAGCGCGACCACCGCAAAATCGGTAAGGAGATGGACTTGTTCATGTTCTCCGACACGGTAGGTAAGGGACTTCCGATGTGGTTGCCAAAAGGTACTGCACTGCGCATCCGCTTACAGGACTTCTTACGCCGCATCCAGGCTCGTTACGATTATCAAGAGGTAATGTGTCCGCCTATCGGCAACAAATTGCTTTACATCACTTCCGGCCATTATGCAAAATATGGTAAGGACTCATTCCAGCCTATCCATACACCGGAAGAAGGGGAAGAGTACTTCTTGAAACCGATGAACTGCCCTCACCACTGTATGATTTATAAAAACTCACCCCGTTCTTACAAAGATTTGCCTTTGCGTCTGGCAGAGTTCGGTACGGTTTGCCGTTATGAGCAGAGCGGTGAGTTGCACGGATTGACACGTGTGCGCAGTTTCACGCAGGATGATGCGCACATCTTCTGTCGTCCGGATCAAGTAAAGGATGAGTTCCTCCGTGTAATGGATATTATTTCCATCGTTTTTGAATCTATGGACTTCGAAAACTTCGAGGCACAGATTTCTTTGCGCGACAAGGTGAACCGCGAAAAATATATCGGTAGCGACGAGAACTGGGAAAAAGCAGAACGCGCCATCATCGAAGCTTGTGAAGAAAAGGGATTGAAGGCAAAAATAGAATATGGAGAAGCCGCTTTCTATGGTCCTAAACTGGACTTTATGGTGAAGGATGCCATCGGTCGCCGTTGGCAGCTGGGTACCATCCAGGTAGACTACAATCTGCCGGAACGTTTCCAGCTGGAATATACCGGTGCCGACAATCAGAAGCACCGTCCCGTAATGGTTCACCGTGCTCCGTTCGGTTCTATGGAACGCTTTGTGGCTGTTCTTATTGAGCATACGGCCGGCAAGTTCCCGTTGTGGCTGACTCCTGACCAGGTCGCTATTCTGCCTATCAGCGAGAAGTTCAACGACTATGCGCATGAAGTGAAACAATACTTGAAGAGATATGACATCCGTGCCATTGTGGACGAACGCAATGAAAAGATTGGTCGTAAGATTCGTGACAATGAGATGAAGCGTATTCCGTACATGCTGGTTGTAGGTGAAAAGGAGGCTGAAAATAAGGAAGTTGCTGTCCGCAAGCAGGGAGAAGGTGATAAAGGAACCATGAAATTTGAAGAATTTGCCAAAAAAATGAACGAAGAAGTTCAGAATATGATAAATAAATGGTAACTTTGCGCCCAATTGTAGAAGCATAGCATATATTGGATGTTCTAAAGATTGCTTTTACTTAACATAAAACATTAATTTGGGAATAGTAAATAAGAAACAAACTGGAAGTAAACGTTATTTAATGAAGAATGACAGCTTAAAAGGGCAACATCGGATTAACGAACAAATCCGGGCCAAAGAAGTCCGCATAGTGGGCGATGAAGTAGAACCAAAAGTGTATCCGATAGGGCAGGCTTTAAGACTTGCTGAAGAACATGAAGCGGATCTCGTGGAGATTTCTCCGAATGCACAACCCCCTGTTTGTCGTATTATTGATTATTCTAAATTTCTTTACCAGTTAAAGAAGCGTCAGAAAGAGCAAAAGGCAAAGCAGGTGAAGGTAAACGTGAAGGAAATACGTTTTGGACCTCAGACTGATGACCATGACTATAACTTCAAGTTGAAGCATGCCAAAGGCTTTTTGGAAGATGGCGATAAGGTGAAAGCCTACGTGTTTTTTAAAGGCCGTTCCATCTTGTTCAAAGAGCAGGGAGAAGTGTTGCTGCTCCGTTTTGCCAATGACTTGGAAGACTATGCGAAAGTAGACCAGATGCCGGTTCTGGAAGGAAAGAGAATGATTATTCAGCTCTCTCCGAAGAAGATGACGGCACCGAAGAAGAACGTAGCTCCCAAGCCTGCAGAAGATGCGCCAAAGGCTGTGTCGGCTGAAACAGAAGAATAAAGAAGTGAGTAACGCCATAGGTATAGTGCGTTGCCATATAATTTAATAATTAAAAAGTTTAAAAAAGATGCCAAAGATGAAGACTAACTCCGGTGCTAAAAAGAGATTTACTCTTACCGGAACAGGTAAAATCAAAAGAAAGCACGCTTTTCATAGTCACATTTTGACTAAGAAAACTAAGAAGCAGAAAAGAAATTTGTGCTACTCTACACTTGTCAGTACAACAGATGTAAGCCAAGTGAAAGAGCTTTTAGCAATGAAGTAATTGAAAAGCGTACAAAAGTATTAAAGTTATTAACCGAATGCATTAGCTTTAAGTCCGCTGCGTGAAGTAACGGCGCTAACATTCAAAAACAAGTAAAACTATGCCAAGATCAGTAAATCATGTTGCTTCTAGAGCAAGAAGAAAGAAAATTTTGAAATTGACCAGAGGTTACTTTGGTGCAAGAAAGAACGTTTGGACTGTTGCCAAGAATACTTGGGAGAAAGGTTTGACCTATGCGTTCCGTGACCGTAAGAACAAGAAGAGAAACTTCCGTGCTTTGTGGATTCAGCGTATCAATGCTGCCGCTCGTCTGGAAGGTATGTCTTACTCTAAGCTGATGGGCGCTTTGCACAAAGCCGGTATCGAAATCAACCGCAAAGTATTGGCTGATTTAGCGATGAACCATCCGGAAGCTTTCAAGGCTATCGTTGCTAAAGCAAAGGCTGCGTAAAAACACAGTTAGCAAATAAATCGCAAGGTGCTGATTACTATTTTGGTAGTCAGCACTTTTTGTCTTCTGATAGTCCTGGAAGGGAGGAAAACTTTAAAAGGACTTGAAACAATTTGCTGCTTTTTCTTGTTTCTTTCATAGAAACTCATTACCTTTGTTATAGAAAAAATAGCCGCATTGATTGAATCGGGAAACTCATCAATTTTTATGAAATACCGAGACAAGCTTCGCTTCTCAATGGCGGGCCACGCCCTTCGGGGTAACTCTTGAGTCGGTGGATTACAAAGAGGAGGAGCACTCAAATCATGTCATACGGAGTTTCATCACATCATCGGTGCGGCTTTCTATAAAAGAGGAACGGTAATCTGTTTGGATAACTGTTCCTCTTTCTTTTTATGCGGATGCGGGTGATTGTGAAACAGATGGTCTGTTTTGAAAAGAGGTTTTACGGTTTATTTGTTGTTCCTCAAATCTTTTACCCTCACAGCTTTTCCTTCACTCTGTGGTAGGGAGCCTTTCTTTACCAACCGTAATTTCGGGGTGACCAGAATCTCATCTTTCAACTGACGGGTGATTGCTTTGCGAATCTTCTCCAGTTCGATATAGTTGTCGGTAGAGAGGTCGCTGAGCTCAACTTCTACAATCATTTCATCCTGATTGTTGACCGTTTCGAGCGTGATGAGGTAATTGCTGCCCAATTCGGGGAATTGTACCAGCACCTTTTCCACCTGCATGGGGAAGATGTTGACTCCCTTGATGATGAACATGTCGTCACTACGGCCTTTGATGCGGTCTATACGGATGTGGGTACGTCCGCAAGGGCACTTGCCGGGCAGAATGCGGGTAAGGTCGCGTGTACGATAACGGATGAGCGGCATCATTTCTCTGTCTAAGGTTGTCAGTACCAGTTCGCCGATTTCACCTTCCGGTACGGGGGCGCCGGTTTCGGGATTGATGATTTCGACCAGGTAACAATCTTCCCAAAAATGCATGCCGTCTTGTTCGGTACATTCGAAAGCTACGCCGGGACCATTCATTTCCGACATACCGAAGCTGTTGTAGGCTTTGACACCAAGCATGCGCTCAATCTTTCTGCGTTGCTCGTCTGTGTGGGGCTCGGCGCCGATTACAAGCGTTTTCAGACTTGTACCGGCCGGGTCTATACCTTCTTCCTGGAATACTTCGGCCAGACGGATGGCATAGCTGGGAATAGCATGCAGGGCAGTGGTTTTGAAATCGGTGATGAACTTAATTTGGCGCTTGCTGTTGCCGGCAGCGGCCGGAACAGTCAGTGCACCCAGACGCTCTGCTCCATACTGAAAACCCAGTCCTCCGGTGAACATGCCGTAGCCGGAGCTGTTTTGGAAAATATCCGTCTTACGGATGCCTACCATATAGAGGCAGCGGGCCACTAAGTTAGCCCAAGAGTCCAAATCGTGTTGAGAGTGTACGATGACTGTCGGTGTGCCCGTAGTGCCACTGGAAGAATGGATACGTACTCCGTCCTCACGCATATTTCCTGCGACTAATCCGAAAGGATAATTGGCGCGCATATCGGCCTTAGTGGTAAAGGGTATCTTGCGTATGTCTTCTACAGACCGGATGCTGTCGGCGGTGATGCCATGCTCTTGGAATACCTTTTTGTAATAGGGCGAGTTGGCGGCAATGCTGACAGTTTTCTTTAACCGTTGCAGTTGCAGTTCGCGCAACTGCTCACGGGGCATTGTTTCAATCTCTTCTTCCCAGTATTTGTTATTCATGGTATGGTGAAATTTAGGGTCAATTATAGTTTATATCAGTTTTTCTGCAATTTCTTTGCCTGCTGCCAATGCTTTGAGGTTCAGCTCAACAATAGCATCGCCTTTGCGCTGAAAGATTTCGCGGATACTGTCTTGTACCTTTGCATAGTCGATGCCGAGGAAGGGGATGGTGGCGCCCAGAAGTACGATGTTTGCTACGCGGGGAGAACCTGCTTCTTTTGCCACTTCGTTCACATTCAGCATGATTTTATGCGGCAACTTGTTGATTTCAGCCTTGATGTCTTTTTCTGCAGGATAGTTGGGGATGTTGATGAAGGGAGCTTCATTGGTCACCAACCAACCTTCGGGGCTGAGGTAGGGGAGGTAGCGCAGTGCCTCCATCGGTTCCAGGGAGATGATGAGGTCGCATTTTCCTGTGGGAATGAGGTCTGAAGCGATGGGTTGGTTGCTAATACGTAGATTGGACTGCACGTCACCGCCTCGCTGGCTCATGCCGTGTACTTCTGCCTGCTTCATATAGAGTCCGTCCTTAAGGGCTGCTTTGCCGATTACGGTGGCGATGGAGAGGATACCTTGTCCTCCTACGCCGGAAAGTATGATGTCTTTTTTCATGGTTTTACTTGTTTCTTTTTTTGCGTGCTAATGTCTGGATACATTCTCTGCGGGGTATGATGACGGATACGCCGTGGTATTCGATTTCTTCCCGGATTATTTGCTTCATTTCCTCGTAGTTTTTCTTCAAGGGGACTACGACGCGGATATGTTCGGGGGCTACACCGATGCCGGCGCAGATGGCTTCCAGACGTCCGGTGCCGGCAGAGTCTTGTCCTCCGGTCATGGCGGTGGTTTCATTATCGGAGATGACGATGGTGACGTCGGCGTTTTCGTTGACGCAATCCAGCAATCCCGTCATGCCCGAGTGGGTGAAGGTGGAGTCGCCGATGACGGCTACGGCAGGATGCAGACCGGCATCCGAAGCGCCCTTCGCCATGGTGATGGATGCGCCCATATCCACGCAAGAGTTGATGGCGTTGAATGGGGCATTGGCTCCAAGCGTATAGCAACCAATGTCGCTGAATACCTTGTATGTGGGATATTCTTCTTTCAATACTTGGGTCAGCACCGTGTACATGTCGCGATGGCCGCACCCTTCGCACAAGGCGGGCGGGCGCATCTCTACCAGAGAAGGAACACTGAACTCAGCCTTGTTCTCCTTGCCTATGGCACGCGCCACGCTGTCCGGGTTCAGTTCTCCGTCTTGCGCCAAGGTACCGTCCAGGCGGCCTTTTACGTTGATGCCGATGCCCAGATAACCTTTCAGTTGTTTTTCTACGAAGGGTTGCCCGTCTTCCAGTACCAGAATCTCGTCACACGCCTCTACCAGCTGCATCAGCTGTTTCTTGGGCAACGGATATTGTCCGATTTTCAGTACCGGATATTCGCAACCTTCGGGATAGTTCTCCATCAGGTAGTTGTAGCCGATGCCGCATGCCACGATGCCCAGTTTTTTGTTGGGACCGTCGGTGTATTTGTTGTAAGCGGAGTTCTCAGAAGCTTTGATAAATTCGTCCTGGCGCTGCAGCAATGCTTTGTAGCGTTTACGTGCATTACCCGGCAGAAGGATGAACTGACGCGGGTCGTCGCTGAAGGAAATCTCATTCTGCGGTTGTCGTTCCTTGCGCTCTACGCCGGAGCGGGAGTGGGCCAGGCGCGTAACCATGCGCATCAGGATGGGCTCGCCGGTCTGTTCGGAGAAGCTGAATCCGTTGTACGCCATGTCGTAGGCTTCCTGCTGGTTGCTTGGCTCGTACATCGGGATGAGGGAGAAGTCGCCATAGAAACGGCTGTCCTGCTCGTTCTGTGAGGAGTGCATGCTGGGGTCGTCGGCAGCAATGACTATCAGACCGCCTTTTACTCCTGTAATGGCAGAATTGATGAAACAGTCGGCGGCCACGTTCATACCCACGTGCTTCATGCACACCAGTGAACGCTTGCCTGCAAAGGACATGCCCAAGGCGGCCTCCATCGCAGTTTTCTCGTTAGAGCACCAACGGTTATGTATGTTCTTTTCGGCAGTAACCGGTGCCATCTGGATATATTCGGTGATTTCCGTAGAAGGAGTGCCGGGATAGGCATATACGCCCGAAAGTCCGGCATCTAATGCAGCTTGTGCAATGGCTTCATCGCCAAGTAAGAGTTGCTTGCTCATATCTGAATATTTAAGTGTTAGTCATGGATTATTATAGACGCAAATATAGGATTTTGCTTTTATTTTATCAGCAGATTACTTGAAAATCTTTCTTTCGTTTAATGCATTCCAATATTTTCTTGCATTTTTCATATGCTCGGCATAGTTGGATGCGAAGTTGTGGGTACCCGAGAAGTCCTCTTTGGCACACATGTAGAGGTAGTTGTGTTTCGTATAATTCAGCACCGCATCCAGTCCGATGGGTGAAGGGATACGTATGGGGCCGGGAGGCAGTCCGGCATTGAGGTAGGTATTGTAGGGTGATTCTACCGCCAGATGTGCATTTGTAATTCTCCGCAAACCGAAATCCTGCAAGGCAAATTTGATGGTAGGGTCGGCCTGCAGGGGCATGCCGGTGTGCAGGCGGTTGATGTAGAGTCCTGCTACCATCGGTTTCTCGGAATTATTGTTTGTTTCTTCCTCGACGATGGACGCGAGGGTACAGACTTCCGTCGGGGTCATTCCGATGGCATTGGCTTTATCTAAGCGTTCCTGGTTCCAGAACTTCTGGTGCTCTTTCTGCATTCTTTCGAAAAATTCTTCTGCGTTCATGTCCCAATAGACTTGGTAGGTTTCGGGAATGAAGAGGCAAGGCATAGTCTCTTTGGTGTATCCCAGTTTTTGTTGAAATGCGGAGTCGTTCATCAGTCCGGCTATTTCGGTGGAGTCTATCATGAGCTGTTTGCCTACGCTGCGTGCCAAGCGGTCTAGCGTGCGTACGCTGCCGACGGTGAGGTTTATAGGTTCTTGATATCCGCGGTACAGACGGCTGAATACGTGATATACATTTTCTCCCGGTCGGATGGCGTAGCGTCCGGTGTGTATGTTTGTGGGATATTTCTTGTATTGGGCCATCCAGCGGAAGCCGTTGAAGCTCCGGGGATGGCCTTGTCGTTTCACCTTATTATATATGGAATCGGTGGTGTCGTCGCGGTCTATATAGATATAGACTGTTTTTTGCGGATGGAATTGCGGGGCAAACAGATAGTAGTATGCTGTTCCTGCACAAGCTGCTCCGATGAGAGTCAGTGCGATGAATGTTCCGATAATGATTTTCTTCTTTTCCATTTTATTTTACAATGTCTTTAGTTGGGCAAAGTTAGTAAAAAATGGAGTGAAAACCATCAAGTCATATCAGTTAATTCGATAGCTGACATCTCTACCATCTTCCTCCTTTCTGCCTCTGCCGAATGACAACCCTTACCCGAATTGCTATTAAGAAGACAGAGAGTGTAACGGACGTGACAAAGGTAAATTCTATTGTTGAAGGTGTCAGCTTTTCGGACGTGCTTAATTCCTATGGCGATTTCCGTGCCGGGGATACCTCAAAAACGGCAGTGACTAACTACGAGAGAAGAAGTTAGGAATGCTTTGGAACTGTGTTTTTTCATGATGGATATTTCGGCTTCTCAGCATGTCAGCTCGATGAGGAACGTGTCAATGCTGGCAGCAAGACCGGAACAGTAGGAAACGTAACGCTTTTCGGGCAGATAGCCCATTTGGTTGACACGCTTCATCTGAGTTATACCGAGGAAAATTTGAACAGGCTCTAAAATATTTCCAAAAAAAACAGAAATTCTTTTTGCCTTTTCAAATAAAGGTGTACCTTTGCATCCCGTAAACAAAAGCTTATTGCCGCTATAGCTCAGTTGGTAGAGCAACGCATTCGTAACGCGTAGGTCGCCAGTTCAAGTCTGGCTAGCGGCTCAAAAGCAGAAGCCCATTAATTGTCTTATATTTGAAACAATTAGGCTTCTGCTTTTGTTTTATAATTCTTCGATTTTTTTTAAGAAGGATTCATAGTCCACTGGTGGACTAAATAACTTATCCAAAACTTATCCTTCAAATTTTAATCTATTATGGTAACCCTTAATTAGCTATTTTCAAGGCAAAAGTTCTAAAGGACAGCAGACATAAAATAAGAGTGGCTAAAGGTCTGATGCTTCTATTATAAACACCAAGCTAAGAAGCATGATGAATGAATCCTTATTGTATGATGGCCTTGTTCGAAGCTTGTATGCTCACCCTGGAAGTGGGAGCTACGGGGATGGGGAAAAGTTATACTGGCCTTGGGGCAACATGGTTATATTGAAAAAAAGGGCTTTGATTGGACAAATAAAAAAATAGTGTCAATTTCCCCGCTTTCTTCTACCAAATGAAAAGGCGTGAAAAGAACAGCTTTTTAATGCTTTTTCTGAAACTTAGAGGTGGAATAAATGTATATTATAAAAATAATATATTACCTTTGCGCCCGATTTATATTTATTACAAGAACTCAAAAGGTTAATCATCTTATGCGTAAATTAATAGCACTATTCTTTTTGGTATTTATTTTGTCAGGGGTAGCTTTCGCTCAGCAGATGTCAGATGATCAGGTTGTTCAGTATGTGAAAAACGCTCAGCAGATGGGCAAAAATCAAAAGCAGATTACTACTGAATTAATGCGGCGGGGAGTGACAAAAGAACAAGTTGAAAGAATTCAGAAAAAGTATGAAAACTCCAAATCTGGAAATTCGCAGCGCAATACGCAAGATGAGAAACGTTCTCGTCAACGTGGTGAAATGAGTGGTGTGGTCAAAGGGTTGCGTACAACTTCGGAAACGTATTCTGCCGGACAAACAGTGGCTGCAGGAGATTCTTTACAAATGATGGATAATCGTTCCTTGCCCCAAGAGAAAGAGACGGAGTATCTGACTTCGCAAATTTATGGTCATAATATTTTTACTAACGATAATTTGACTTTCGAGCCCAATGTAAATGTCGCTACTCCCGAGAACTATCGTTTGGGACCTGGTGACGAGGTGATTATTGATGTGTGGGGGGCTTCTGAAACAACGATTCGGCAAACGATATCTCCGGAAGGGAGCATCCTTGTGAATAATCTGGGACCGGTTTATCTCAATGGTAAAACTGTAAAGGAAGCCAATAATTATTTGAAACAAGAGTTTGCCAGAATATATTCCGGAGTAACTGGAAATGTGCCTTCTACCCAAGTTAAATTGACATTAGGGGAAATACGTTCTATTCAAGTAAACGTTATGGGTGAAGTTCTGGTGCCCGGAACTTATACCCTTTCATCATTTGCTTCCGTATTCCATGCACTATATCGTGCAGGTGGTGTAAACCCGATTGGTAGTTTACGCAGTATTAAAGTGATTCGCAATGGAAATACAATAGCGGATTTGGATGTTTACGATTTGCTTATGGAAGGAAAAATGAAGGATGACATCCGTTTGCAGGATGGTGATGTGATTCTTGTGGATCCTTACCAGTCATTGGTACAGATATTGGGTAAGGTAAAACGTCCGATGTTTTATGAAATGAAACCCACTGAAACCGTAGGTACATTATTGAAGTATTCAGGTGGTTTTACGGGTGATGCTTATAAGAAAGCATTACGTATAATTCGTAAAAGTGGACGTGAACATCAAATTTATAATGTGGATGAAATGGATTATTCCGTATTCCGCATAGATGATGGTGATAAGATTACGGTTGACTCCGTTTTACAGCGTTTTGAGAATCGTGTGGAAGTCCGCGGTGCCGTATATCGTGAAGGCTTATATCAGTTGGACGGTACAATGAATACAGTGAAGCAGTTGATTAAGAAAGCGGAAGGACTTCGCGGAGATGCATTCTTGAATCGTGCTATAATCGACCGTGAGCTTGAAGACTTGTCGCATGAGATTATACAAGTAGATGTAAAAGGTTTGCTGAACGGGACAACGGCAGATATTCCTTTGCAGAAGAATGACATTTTATATATTCCAAGTATTCATGACTTGAAAGAAGAAGCTACACTTACCATCTATGGTGAAATAGCCAATCCGGGTACGTATCTTTATTCTGATAAGATGACAGTAGAGGATTTGGTGTTGCAGGCTGGTGGTCTGTTGGAGGCAGCGGCTACAACAAAGGTTGAAGTGGCACGGCGTATGAAAGATTCCAAAAGTACGTCTTTCTGTACTACGGTAGGCCAGAATTTCTCTTTTGATTTGAAGGATGGCTTATTGTTGGGAGAAGGAAGTCAGGATTTTTATCTTGAACCTTTTGATGAAGTTTATGTTCGTAAGAGTCCGTCTTATTTTAAACAACAGAATGTTATGGTGGGTGGAGAAGTTCTTTTTGGCGGTAATTATGCACTATCGAAAAAGAATGAACGTTTGAGTGACTTGATAGCTAAGGCTGGTGGGGTAACTCCCGATGCTTATATAAAAGGAGCACGTCTTATGCGTAGAATGACTGAAGAAGAATTCCGTCGTAAGGAAGATGCACTGCGTATGGCACAAGCCGGAGGCGGAGATTCCATATCTGTGAAAAGATTGGATTTGTCCAATACCTATTCTGTAGGTATAAATCTGGGAGAGGCCTTGAAAAATCCTGGTTCAGATGCTGATATGGTACTTCGTGAGGGAGATGTGTTGTTTGTTCCGGAGTATGTAAGTACAGTGAAAATCAACGGTGCTGTAATGTATCCGAATACAGTTTTATATAAAAAGGGTGAAAGCTTGAAATATTACATCAATCAGGCTGGTGGCTTTGGCAACGATGCCAAGAAACGCAAGGCCTATGTAATATACATGAATGGTACAGTTTCTCGTTTAAGAGCTGGAAACAAGAAGGCAATTGAACCTGGTTGTGAAATAATAGTTCCAAGTAAAGAGCAGAAAAAGAAGATGACTACTACTGAAATTTTGGGAATGGGAAGTACGACAGCTTCTATTGCAGCGATGATTGCGACTATGGTTAATCTCTTTAAGTAATTTGAATTATGAGCGAAGAAAGAATACAAAACATATCTTCTCCACAACCTGAGGAACAAGAGATAGATTTGATAGAACTGGCCCAAAAAGTATGGGCTAGTCGCAAATTGGTTTTTAAGGCCTGTGGCATCGCTGCCCTTATAGGTTTGGTTGTTGCTTTTAGTATTCCTAAGGAGTACTCTACAAGTGTAACTTTGGCTCCGGAGAGCGGTGGCAAGTCTGCCGGTGGAAGTATGGGAGCTCTTGCTGCCATGGCGGGTATCAATCTGGGTACTTCTTCCGGTGAAGATGCTTTGTCACCCGAACTCTATCCTGATATTGTAAGTTCTACTCCTTTTCTGATTGAACTGTTCGATGTTAGAGTCAAGGATCAGAAAGCGAAAGTTGACACAACTTTATATACTTATTTGAAAGAGGAACAACGTTCTCCGTGGTGGAGTGCAATTATTTCCGCTCCTTTTAAGGTATTGGGATGGACATTGTCTTTGTTTATGGATGAACCGGAAGGGGGGGATGCAAAGCTGGACCCTTTTCGTCTTACTAAAGATGAGGCTGCCATTGCAGATGCTTTAAGTAAACGTATCTCTGTTTCTGTAGACAAAAAGACAGGTGTGACAACCTTGTCTGTTACTATGCAGGATCCTTTGATATCTGCTTCACTGACGGATACTGTGATGCATTGCCTGCAGAACTACATCACAGATTATCGGACTAATAAGGCTCGTCATGATTTGGCATTTACCGAAAAACTTTACGGAGAAGCAAAGGCCAGTTATGAGGATGCCCAGAAGAAATATGCTAATTTTGTAGATGCAAACCAGAATATAATATTGCTGAGTTATCGTGCAGAGCAAGAGCGTTTACAGAATGAAATGAATTTAGCCTATCAAGTATATACGCAAGTTTCTCAACAATTGCAGATGGCAAGAGCTAAGGTGCAGGAGATTACACCGGTATATACGGTTGTTCAGCCGGCTACGGTACCTTTAAAGCCTGCAAAGCCCAATAAATTGATGATTTTGATTGGTTTCATGTTCTTAGCAGGTGTCGGCAGTGTGGGATGGATATTATTTGTAAAAGATTTATTAAAGGAATGGAAAAAGCAAACAATATGATGACGGATAATGAGATGATGTGCTGGCATGCATTGTACACAGCACCCAAGTCTGAGCATAAGTTGATGCAGTGTTTGAACGCTGCGGGATATACTACATATTGCCCGATGCAGGCTGTGTTTGTAAAATGGAAGGGGCGTACCCGGAAGGTGATTGCCCCTCTTTTCTCCGGATGTTTGTTTGTTGCCGGTAATGTGGCGGAAGTAACTTCATTGGCTTCCTCGCAGAAGGCTGCTATATTAGTAGATAAAGAAGGAAAAAGTTTGTCTATTGAAGCAGGAAAAGCAGAACTTCCTGCCAAGTTTGCTCAATTACTGAAGTTATGATGAAGCTGATAACAGAAGAACTGCTGGATACCGTTACTTCACAAGCTAAGGAGAACTCCCGCTTACGTATGAATTATAATTTTCATGCGTCTATGGATGCCCCTATTCATCGGTTGCTGAATGCTTTGGAACCTGGAACTTATCTTCCTCCTCACCGTCATACGGATAAGGAGGAAACTTATCTGGTTTTGCGTGGAAGTCTGCTGGCATTTTTCTATGATGATGCCGGCAATGTAACAGATAGGGTATGTCTCAATCCTTCGGAAGGTAAATATGGTCTGGAGATTCCTTCTAATACATGGCATAGTATTATTGCCTTGGAGTCAGGTACTGTTATTTTTGAAATTAAAAAAGGCCCATATCAGCCTCTGCCTTCAGAGGATTTGGCTTCGTGGGCTCCTCAGGCTTCTGATGTGGAGGGAATAGAGGCTTTTATGAAGAGGATGTTGGAGTAGCTTTAACATTTCCCCGATAGAACATAAAGAAGGGGATGTGTCAAAACACCAAAAATATGAAAATCACCCCTGTCACAGATATCTGTAGCAAGGGTGATTTTGTTAAAAAGAGGGTTTTGACACATTTACATTTGCAGTATTAAATATCACAACAAAATATAAGTGTATATTTGAAAAGTAGAGTTGCAGTGAACTAACTTTGACACTAGTCTTAAATGACTATAGGCTGAATCAGACTGCAACT